>NZ_JBIAUE010000010.1:0-31115 GCF_042892615.1 Streptomyces sp. NPDC001750
GGCGTTGACTTTTGGCACGCTGTTGAGTTCTCAAGGAACGGACGCTTCCTTTGTACTCACCCCGACCTTCCGGTCCAGGCTTTCCTCCGGGCTTTCCCTTCGATCTTGCGTTTCCGACTCTATCAGACTCTTTCGTGTCCGATTCCCGGTCGAAGCGGGTTCACCTTCCGGGTCCCACGCTTTCGCGCTTTTCCCCTTCGGCGGTTCCGACTCTATCAGATCCTTTCGGGCCTGATTCCCAGTCAGCGGGATTCGTCTTCCCGGCCGTTGGGCCGTTCCGACACCGAAACTCTAGCGGATTTTCCCGGCGACTCATAATCGAGTCCTCGAAATTAATTTCGGCATGCCGAAATTGCCCCGAGTGGGAGATCGTGCTGAATTTTGGTTGCCGCGTCCGCGGCAGGATCGGTCGTCGCAGAACCGTTCCGGTCCCGTGACAACTCGAAGAACCTTACGGATCGGTGTGGGGCGTGTCAAACCCGCCAGGTCAAGCGGTTTCCGGGCGGCCGACCGCCCCGACGGCCGTCGGGGCGGTCATCACATCGGCCGTCGGGCCGGCCGCCGGTCAGTCCAGGTCGGTGAGGCGGCCGCCGGCGTCCGGCTGGGCGTGCTCCACCCGGCGCAGAACACGGATCAGCATGTCGCCGAGGGCGCCCCGTTCCTCCACCGTGAAGTCCTGGAGAAGGTCCTCCTCGAAGGCGGTGGCCATGCGCATCGCCTCCAGCCATTTCGTACGGCCCTCGTCGGTCACCTCGACGATCACGCGCACCCGGTTGCTCTCGTCCCGGTCGCGGGTGACCAGGCCCTCGGCCGCCATGCGGTCGATCCGGTGGGTCATCGCGGCCGGGGTGAGGCCGAGGCGCTTCGCGAGCTCGCCCGGGCCCAGACGGTAGGGGGAGCCGGCCAGCACCAGGGTCTTGAGGACCTCCCACTCGGCGTTGCTGATGCCGAGGGTGGCCAGCTGGCGTCCGTACGCCACGTTCATCCGGCGGTTCAGTCGGCCGAGGGCCGAGACGACCTGTTCGACCTGCGGGTCGAGGTCGCGGAACTCCCGCTGATACGCGGCGATCTGCTCGTCGAGACTCGGCTCCTGCGGGCCGGGCTGCTCGGTGGTGTCAGACATGGCGGGCAGTATGGCACGCCTGCCATAGCCGTCGAAGTCCTTCGCCTTGAATTGTTGACCTTCTAACTTTAGTGCTAAAGTCTTCGGGTTGGAGTCGTTGGTATGGCCCGGCATGTCGGCATGCCGGTTCGAGAGCCTGAGGCAGGTGAGTGTGACCAGGGAGATGGGGGCAGCGCTGCGGCGGATCCAGCTGGGAAGCGCGTTGAGCGCGTTCGGGCTGGGGTTCACCGTTCCGTACCTGTACGTCTACGTGGCGCAGGTGCGGGATCTGGGTGCGGGTACGGCGGGAGTCGTGCTGGCGGTCTTCGCCATGGCGGCGCTGGCCGTTCTGCCGTTCACGGGCCGTGCAATCGACCGGCGCGGGCCGTTGCCGGTACTGGTCGTCGCCTCGGCCGTCGCCTCTCTGGGCGCGGTGGCGCTCGGTCTGTCGTCCGGTGTGACCGCGTCCGTGCTGTCGGCCGCGGTCCTGGGCGCGGGGACGGCGGTCATGCAGCCGGCGCTCGCCACGATGCTCGTGTGGTGCTCCAGCACCGCCTCCCGCACGCGTGCCTTCGCCATGCAGTTCTTCCTGCAGAACCTCGGGCTCGGCATCGGCGGGCTGGTCGGCGGGCAGATCGTGGACACGTCCCGGCCGGGGACCTTCACCCTGCTGTTCCTCATCGAGGCCGCGATGTTCGTGGTGCTGGGTGTCATCACCTGCACCGTGCGGCTGCCCCGTACGCCGTCCTTCTCGGACGCCCGGCCCACCGACGGGTCCGGGTCGACGGGCGGGCTGCGGGCGCTGCTGTCGCACCGGGCCATGGTGCAGCTGTGCGTGCTCGGCTTCGTGCTGTTCTTCGCCTGCTACGGGCAGTTCGAGTCGGGTCTCGCGGCGTACGGCACCGAGGCCGCCGGGATCCAGCCCTCGACCCTCGGTATCGCGCTGGCCGCCAACACCGCCGTCATCGTCGTGGCGCAGTTCGTCGTACTGCGGATCGTGGAGCGTCGCCGCCGCAGCCGGGTCATCGCGCTGGTCGGCCTGATCTGGGCGTTCGCCTGGGTCGTGGCGGGCTTCGCGGGCCTCGGCCACGGCAGCCAGACCATGGCGACTGCCGCGATGATCTCCACGTACGCCCTCTTCGGGCTCGGTGAGTCGATGCTGTCGCCGACCGTCGCGCCGCTGGTCGCCGATCTCGCTCCGGAGTCGATGGTCGGGCAGTACAACTCCGCGTTCGCCCTGTGCAAGCAGCTCGCGCTGGCGGTCGGTCCGGCCGTGGGCGGGCCGATGGGGGCCACGCTGCACGGCCCGTACATCGTGACGTTCGTGCTGTTCTCACTGGGCATCACGGTGCTGGCGCTGCGGCTGGGCCGACGGCTCACCCCGGCGCAGGACCAGCCGTCGGCCGAGGTCACGCCGTCCCGGGTGGTGGCCGTCTCGCGGCCGGAGCCCGAGCCCGCGCCCGCGCCCAGCTGCCACTGATTCACCGGTCCGGCCCGAGCGGGAGCGGGCCGGGCGCGCTGGAACAAAGGGGTCCTGTGCACAACAGGGCCCCTTTGTTCGTGCTCACCTCTCCTGCGGCAGGTCCGTGCTCACCGCTCCTGCGGCAGGGCGAATTCGCACCAGACCGCCTTGCCTCCGCCCGGCCTGCGACGGCAGCCCCAGGACGTGGCGATCGTCGCGACGATGGAGATGCCGCGCCCCGATTCGTCCGCCGGATCGGCGCGACGGCGGCGGGGCAGGTGGTCGTCGCCGTCGGTCACCTCGATGATCAGGCGGCGGTCGGTGCGGCGCAGTCCCAGGCGCATCGGCGGCGTGCCGTGCTTGAGGGAGTTCGCGACGAGTTCGCCCGCGGCCAGGACGCCCAGGTCGCGGAGTTCGACCGGGAACCGCCACGACGTCAGCACGCCGGTCGCGAAGGCGCGGGCGCGCGGGGCGGCCTCGATGCCGCCGAGGAGATCGAGCGAGGCGTTGTGGAACAGCTCCGCGTCGGCCCCGGTCCGGGCGGGGTGCTGGACCACCAGCACCGCCACGTCGTCGTCGTGTTCCGCGGTGACGCCGAGGGAACGGATCAGCCGGTCGCAGACGACCTGGGGCGAGCCCTTGGCGCCCGAGAGGGCACGCTCCAGCGCGGCGACACCCTCGTCGATGTCCTCGCTGCGGCGCTCGACCAGGCCGTCCGTGTAGAAGACCGCGGTGGAACCGGGCGGCAGCTCGATCGTGCCCGACGTGTGGATCCAGCCGCCGGTGCCGAGCGGCGGTCCGGTCGGGTCCTCGGCGCGGTGGACCGTGCCGTCCTCGTGGCACACCAGGATCGGCAGGTGCCCGGCGGAGGCGTAGACGAGCCGGCCCTCGTTCGGATCGTGGACGGCGTAGGCGCAGGTGGCGATCTGGCTGGCGTCGATCTCGGCGGCGAGACCGTCGAGGAGCTGGAGCACCTCGTGCGGCGGGAGGTCGAGCCGGGCGTAGGCACGTACGGCCGTGCGGAGCTGCCCCATGACGGCGGCGGCGCGCACCCCGCGGCCCATCACGTCGCCGATGACCAGGGCGGTGCGGCCGGCGCCGAGCGTGATGACGTCGTACCAGTCGCCGCCGACCGCCGCGTCCGTGCCGCCGGGCTGGTAGGTGGCGGCGATCCGCAGGTCGTCGGGCTGTTCCAGTTCCTGCGGAAGCAGCGAGCGCTGGAGGGTGACGGCCGTTTCGCGGTGGCGGCGCTCGCTGGCGCGGAGCCGTTCGGCCGCCTCGGCGTGGTCGGTGACGTCGGCGGCGTACACGAGCACTCCGCGCCCGGCGTCGTCGCCCGCGCTCCCGTCCCTGCTCCTGCTTCCGGCCCGGCCGCGGTTCGTGCCCCTGTCCTTGTCCTTCCTCCGGTTCCTTCCCGGGGTCCTGCTCGCGTCGTCGGCCGCTTCGGCGCCGCCGTCCCGGTGCACGGGAGTGCAGGTCACGGTGTACGAATTGCCGTTGCGGACCTTGCGGGACTTGACCGTGCGGGGCGTGCCGCTGCGCAGGACCTGGTCCATGAGGGGCAGCAGGCTGAGTTCGGCGAGTTCGGGCATGGCCTCGGCGGCGGTGGCGCCGATCGGGCGCGGGCCGAAGGCGGCGACGTAGGCGTCGTTGACGTACTCGATCCGGTGGTCGGGGCCGTGCACCAGGGCCACGAGAGCGGGCAGCCTGCCCAGCAGGTCCCGCGCGGAGAGGTCCTCCAGGGCGGGGCCGCCGGTCCTGGCGGGACGGCCGTCGTGCGCGTCGTCCCGCGTCTCGTCGCCCGCGCCGTCGCACGTCCCGTCCTGTCCGCCGTCGGGCAGGACGCCGGACAGGCCGTCGGGCGTGACCGCTGCCGGGTCGTCGTCCGGCGGGCGGGGTCCGGACTCGGGGCGCCCGTACTCGGCGCGCGCCGGGGGTACGGAGCTGCGGTCGTCCCGAGCGGCGGCGCGGCGCTGCGTTCCGGGTAGGCGGGCGCTCCAACGCGTGAAGTTCACGGAAATTCTGGCCTCGTGTGTCGGTGTGGTCCGCTCGGGCGGGCTGATTCCTCTGCCGGTCCCGGTTTCCCCTGCCGGATCCGGCCGTCCCGGCCGGTTCCGTCGGTTCGGGCGGATCGGGTGGTACCGGTGGTTCCGGCGGTTCTGTCGGGGGCCGGGCCCGGGAGAGCGCAGCCGGGCCTCATCGCGCTGATCGTGCCTTCGAGGCGTCAGAGGTGCCGGAGGCGTCAGAGGTGTCCGGCGCCCGTGCCGCGCCCGGTTCCCCCGGCGCGTCACACGCGTGTGATGCCTCTGGTGCTTCTGATACCTCTGACGTCTCTGATGCGTCTCGGACATCGGGGATGTCGCTGCTGTTCACTGTCTCGTCGCTGCCGGCCGGGGTCACTCTGCGCAGGTGTGGGCCCACCTATGGTCACACGTCCAGTGTGGCGGACCGTACTGACAGTTGTCGGTACGGCGATGCCGCGGTCGGGTGAGGCTGCGGGCCGACGGCCGGTCAGCTTCCGTGCCCCGGTGGGCCGTCGGGTCCGGCGGGGCGGCGGGGGCCCGGTGGACCGCCCGGCCCCATGGGCCGACCTGGACCCGGCGGGCCTCCGGTGGTCGGCGGGCCGCCCGGTCCGGGCCGTCCGCCTCCCGCGGCACGTTCGAATTCGGCCCGCGGATGTTCCAGTGAGCCGAGGGAGACGACCTCGCGTCTGAAAAGACCGGCGAGCGTCCATTCCGCCAGGACCCGGGCCTTCCGGTTCAGCGTCGGGACGCGGCTGAGGTGGTATGCGCGGTGCAGCAGCCACGCCGGGCACCCCTTGAGCGCGCGACCGCGGACCTGGGCCACGCCCTTGTGGAGGCCCAGCGACGCGACGGAGCCCATGGAGGCGCGGCGGTACTCCTCGAGGGGGCCGCCGTCGAGCGACGCGAGGACGTTCCCGGCGAGGACCTTGGCCTGGCGGACGGCGTGCTGGGCGTTGGGGGCGGTGCTGACGCCCTTCTCGGAGGCCGTCAGGTCGGGTACGGCCGCGGCGTCCCCGGCCGCCCAGGCGTGTTCGACGCCCTCGACGGCGAGTTCCGCCGTACATCTGAGCCGGCCGCGCTCGTCGAGCGGCAGATCGGTGGCGGCGAGGACCGGTGCCGGTTTGACGCCCGCGGTCCACACGAGGGTGCGGGTCGGAATGCGGGAACCGTCGCTCAGCACGGCGACGCGGTGCTCGCAGGACTCCAGCCGGGTGTCGAGGCGCACGTCGATGTTGCGGCCGCGCAGCTCGCGGATCACGTACAGCCCCAGCACCTCGCCGACCTCGGGAAGGATGCGGCCGGACGCCTCGACGAGGATCCACTTCATGTCCTCCGCCTTGATGTTGCGGTAGTACCGCGAGGCGTGACGGGCCATGTCCTCCAGCTCGGCCAGCGCCTCGACGCCCGCGTAGCCGCCGCCGACGAAGACGAAGGTGAGGGCGGCGGCGCGAAGGGCCGGGTCGCGGGTGGTGGAGGCGATGTCCATCTGCTCGATGACGTGGTTGCGCAGCCCGATGGCCTCTTCGACGGTCCTGAAGCCGATGCCGTGGTCGGCGAGGCCGGGGACCGGGAGGGTGCGCGAGACGGAACCGGGCGCGAGGACGAGTTCGTCGTACGGGATCTCGACGGCGCCCGTGCCGTCCTCCATGGTGGCGAGCGTGGCCACGGTGGCCGTGCGCCTGGAGTGGTCGATGTGCCGCGCCTCGCCGATCACGATCCGGCAGTGCGCGAGGACCCGGCGCAGCGGCACGACGACATGGCGCGGCGAGATCGAGCCGGCGGCCGCCTCGGGCAGAAACGGCTGGTACGTCATATAGGGCTCGGGGGTGACGACGACGATCTCGGCCCGGCCTTCCCTGAGCCGCTGCTTCAGCTTCCGCTGGAGACGCAGCGACGTGTACATCCCGACGTAGCCGCCGCCGACGACGAGAATGCGTACGCACGCCGGGGGGCTTCCCCCGGAATCTGAAGCCATCACCACCCCATGACGCAACGGGCTCAAGGGTTTGTCCACAGCCCCGGCAAATTGTGTGACCGGAGATCTCGGGCGGGGCGGCGCCGTCGGTGGCCGCGTTGTCGCGTGAGCCGCGCAGGTCAGGGGCCGGGGTGGGGCGGCGGGCCGGGGTCGCCCGGACGGTCGGCCGGTCCTCGCACCGATCGGAGACGCTCCGTGCGGAACTACCCTCTTCTGAATTGACGCAGGCTCAACTATGTTCGTATGTCGTCGGAGTGCCGGGTCGGGACCAAGATCCGCTCTCTGACTCGGACTGCGGGAAGTCTCCGGGGGGAGACGTCATTACCGGGGGAACATCATGCATATTCAGGATTCTCATTGGCAGACCGCTGCGGCGGTTACGCCCCATTCGTCCGTCGGAAACGGCCGAGGCGGCACCGTCGGAACCGTGGGGACGGTCGACGAGGTGACGCCGGTCGGTACGACGGGGACGACCATGACGGCGACGGGCGTGACGAACGCGGGGATCGGGCCGAATGGAACGAGCGGCCGGTCGACCCCGCTCCGTGTGGACGCCCAGCGCAATCTGGAACACGTGTTGCGCGCCGCGCGCGAGGTGTTCGGCGAGCTGGGGTACGGGGCCCCGATGGAGGACGTGGCGCGTCGCGCGAGGGTCGGCGTCGGCACGGTGTACCGACGGTTCCCGAGCAAGGACGTGCTGGTCCGGCGGATAGCCGAGGAGGAGACCGCCCGGCTGACGGACCAGGCGCGGACCGCTCTGGGGCAGGAGGAGGAGCCGTGGTCGGCGCTGTCGCGCTTCCTGCGCACGTCCGTCGCCTCGGGCGCGGGCCGGCTGCTGCCGCCGCAGGTGCTCCGGGTCGGCGTCGACGCGGACGCGGTCGTCGGCTCCGACGCCGGTTCGGGGGCCGAGTCCGCAGCTGCCGGGGCGGAGGCCGGTTCCGGGGCCGGGAACGCGGGCGTGGACGGCTCGGTGCCGATCGGGGAGACGGGGGCCGTCGCGGTGATCCTGCCGGGCTCGGGCACCACGCGAGTGCCCCAGCAGCGGCAGGGCACGGGTCCGGACGACCTCCGGCCGTCCGAGACGCGTGCCGTTCCGGAGGCCGGGCACGGCGGCATGGACGACACCGGGGCCGGTGAGCTGCTGGAGGTCGTCGGCCGACTCGTGGACCGGGCGCGCGCGGCCGGTGAGCTGCGCCGTGACGTGACGGTGGCGGACGTGCTGCTGGTCATCGCGACGGCGGCGCCTTCGCTGCCCGACGCGGCTCAGCAGGCGGCGGCTTCGAGCCGGCTGCTGGACATCCTGCTGGAGGGGCTGCGCTCCCGGCCTGCCGCCTGAGCCGGGGCCGCCCCGGTCCGTCGGAGGACGGGGGCGGCTGCCGGAGGTCCGGGCAGCAGTCCGAGGTCGGCTCGCGCTTCGGAGACCGGGAGCGATGAGGCGCCGCCCTGCCGGTTCCAGTCCTTCCGCAGCGGACCCACCGCCGGTCCGTGGCCCAGCCGCGGCCGATCCACTACCGATCCACTAGTGCTCCACTACGGATGCGCCACCCGTCCGCGGCCGTTCCGCCGCCGTTCCACGGTGGCTCCGCAGCCGATCCGCAGTCGTCGCACGGCCGTTACCGGCTCCTCGCGCGGTATTTCCGGAGCTCGTCGCACGGTCGGCCCACGGCTGATCGGCGGCTCGTCCGTGGCTGAATTCCGTTTGGGCCGCGACCATTTCACGGCCGAATCCCGGCCGAATCTCGACCGTATGCCTGGCGTCCCCGGTGGTTCCGCATCACCGTAGGGGCCCGATCGGCCCTCGTCGACGGGGCCTTCGCCCGATGCCCGCCCTGCCCGCGTGAAAAGGCGCTCGGATACTCTTCCCCGAATGAGCGGCGATCAGAGCTCATGTCCCAGAGAACACCCCGGATGAGTGGTTGCCGGGGCTGAGGGTCCGGCGTGATTGCGCCATGTGGCACGCTGGCTCGATGTTCGGGTCCGACAGCGCATACGGGGGCTATCGCGATGAGCGGTGACGGGCAGCAGGAAGAGCCCTTCGACGACGTCGCCGCCGTGGGCGGTGTGGCGGAGGCCGATGGTCCGTTCTCCCGCCAGGTGCCGCATCAGGGCGGCCCGGGACGACCGGGGGGCGGCGCCGATGCAGGCACCGTCCTGCCGGGCCCGTGGCCGGGGGCACGAGACACCGGCGTCGACGCGGGCGTCGAGGCCGCGGTGCCGATGCAGCGGGAGGGTGGCAGCGCCACCGACGGTGCCGGTTCCGACGCCGATCTGATCAGGCAGATGCGCAGCGGCGACGACCACGCGTACGAGGAGCTGTTCCGACGGCACTCGGACGCGGTGCGCCGCTACGCGCGCAGTTGCTGCCGGGACGCGCACACCGCCGACGACCTGACGGCCGAGGTCTTCGCGCGCACGCTGCAGGCGGTACGGAGGGGCAAGGGCCCCGAGGAGGCGGTGCGGGCCTACCTCATGACGGCCGTCCGGCATGTCGCGGCCGCCTGGGCCAAGACCGCGAAGCGGGAGCAACTGGTCGAGGACTTCGCCGTGTTCGCCACGCAGGCCGCCGAGTCCTCGCAGGTGTCGGACGTGGAGACGCTCGACCTCGGCGCGGATGTGCACGCGATGCACGAGGCCGAGCGTTCGATGGCGATGCGGGCCTTCCGCAGCCTGCCGGAGCGCTGGCAGGCGGTGCTGTGGCACACCACCGTCGAGGAGGAGTCGCCCAGCGAGATCGCCCCGTTGTTCGGGCTGACCGCCAACGCCACCGCGGTCCTGGCCAGTCGGGCCCGCGAGGGGCTCAAGCAGGCGTACCTCCAGGCCCATGTGAGCCAGGCGCTCACCTCCGGCGGCGACTGCGCACGCTACGCCGACCGGCTCGGGGCGTATGCCCGGGGCGGGCTCCGGATGCGGGCCGAGCGCGGACTGCGCGGTCATCTCGAAGAGTGCGCGAAGTGCAGGCTCGCGGCGGGCGAACTGGCCCATGTCAATGCCGGGATTCCGGCGCTGCTGCCCGTCGCGGTCATCGGCTGGATCGCTGCCGGGTACTCGCTCAAGGCGGCCGGGATCGCCGCCGGCGGCGCTGCCGGTGCGGCCGGCGCGGGAGCCGCCGCGGCGGCGACCGGCGGGAGCTCCTCCGGGGGCGCGGGCGGCAGTGGCGCGTTCTCGGAAGGGCTCGGCACACCGGTGAAGGCCGGCATCGTGACGGCGGTCGTCGTGGCCGCGGCGGCCGGGCTGGCCTGGGCCATGGTCGGCAGCGACCAGCCGGGACCCGACGCCGGGCACGCCGGCCGGCCCGCCGTCGCGGCACCCGCGGTGCCACCGCCCGCCCCGCCGAATCCGACATCGTCCTCGCGTTCCAAGCCGCCGGCGCCCCCCGCACCGGTGCCGCCCGCCGCCGCGTCGCCCGACGCGACCCCGTCGGCGGCGGCGCCCTCGGCCCCGGCGCCGAATCCCCCGCCGAAGCCCACGTCCAGGCCGACGTCCGAGCCGACCACGACGACGGCTCCGGACCCCACGCGTCCGCCGACCGCGCCGCCTCCCGCGCCCGGACCGACGGCGACGGCGACCACGACCGGAAAGCCCAAGCCGACCGACCCTGGGTCGCCCCCCGACCCGACGCCCACCCCACCGCCCACCGTCTACCGGCTCAGCGAGCTGCGCTACTCGACGACCGGCGACCACACCGGACCCGAAGTGGTGGTGAACGAGAGCAACTGGCTCTGGCAGCGCTCCGGCCTGTGGATCGGCGGCAGGCAGTACGCCCACGGCGTGACCGTTCACAGCAAGTCCTCGGTCACGATCCAGTTGAACCTGCAGTGCTCGCGGTACGAGGCCGTGGTCGGGCTCGACGACATGTCACTGGGGCTGGGCGCGGTGCGCTTCTCCGTCCTCGGCGGTGACGGGTCGCTGCTGTGGCGGTCGTCGGTGCTGCACGGCGGCGACCCGGCCGTACCCGTCGATGTCGGCATCACCGGTCAGACCAGGATCCGGCTCGTCGTCGAACGGATGCAGCACGGCAGCGGCGCGGCACTCGCCGACTGGGCGAATTCGGGCCTCAACTGCCGCTGAGGCGGTCGCCCCGGAGTTTCGTCGAGGTGTCCGGGAGCTCCGCGCAGACACGGGTCAGCAGGTCGATGACGTCGGCGACCGTCAGCGTCCGGCCGACGGCGTACTCCGACTCGTACGCCTCAACTCCCAGGTGCGCGCGGGCCGACCGCTCGGCCTCGTCCGCCTCGGCCCGTTGCGCACCGGTCCGGGTGTCGGTGGGCCGCCAGCCGTCGGCCGCCGCCCTTATCCGTACGGCTTCGCCGTGGCGGCCCAGCTTCCCCAGCACGGCCGCCGCTCCGTCCACCAGGTGTCCGGTGACGAGTTCGGCGCACTGGGCGTCCCGCGCCTCGCGCAGTGCCTGCGTCAGGCCGCGCACCCCGGCCTCCGGACCGCGCCCCGGCCCGTCCTCGTGCACCGAGATCCGCGCGTCCAGTCCCTTGATCACCGCCGTGAAGTGGGACGGCGGACTGCCCCGCCCGGCCGCCGCCTCCACCTCCGTGATCAGCCGTCGCGCCTCCGCGATCTCGCCGCGGTCCAGGGCCAGGGTGGCGCGCAGGAAGCGGGCGTAGGCGCGGGCGTCGTGCACCTGGAGGCGCTCCGCCCCGGTCTCGGCCTCGGCGAGCAGCCGTTCGAACCCGGAGATGTCACCGGCCCGGTGGGCCAGTTCGGCGAGTCGGGCGAGCAGGAACGGCACCTCGGCGTGCGCCCCGACCTCGCGGGCGAGCGTCAGCGCCTCCTCGTACGCCGCGGCCGCCTCCTCGTACCGACCGCGCATGACGCCCGCCTCGGCGGTGGCGCTGGCGACCTGGGCGCGCAGCCAGCGGTCGCCGACCCGATGGGCCAGCTCGCGCAGTTCGGCGAGATCGTCGTCGACCCCGGGCATGCCGCCCGGCATGTCCACGGTCATGTGGGTGCGGAACATCAGCATGACGCCGTACTCCCAGGCGCCCCCATGGACCCGGGCGTTGGCGACCGCCGCCTCGACCCTGGCACGCGTTTCGGCGGTGGTGCGGGTCACGAACGCGGTCATCGGCCAGAGCAGCCCCGGGAAGCGGGCGCCCTGCGGGCCGGAGGACATGAAGACGTCGGCCACCCGCTCCATCAGCTCCCACCATCCGTCGGCATGGTCGAAGTCGTCGGCCGGACCGTTCTCCACCGTGAGGAAGAACCTCAGCATCTGCAGCCGCATGCGCGGCCAGAAGCGGGGATCGCCGTCGTGCGGCGGCTCCGGTCCGAGCGTCATGGCCCGCTCGCACCAGCTCAGGCCCTCGGTGCGGTGGTTGCGCAGCCACCAGAACCACCCCATGCCGAGGACCAGTCGCACCGCGTCCGCCTCCGACGGCTCGGTGACGACGGTGCGGGTGAGGGCGGCCCGGATGTTGTCCAGGTCGGTCTCCAGGCGTGCGATCCAGTGCAGTTGCTCGCCGGAACGCAGGCGGGGATCGGCCTCCTCGACGAGCGCGGCGAAGTAGGCGGTGTGCGCGTTCGCCGCGGCGGCCCGCAGAGCGGGGGTCTCGGCCGCACGCTCGTCGGCGTACTCGTGGATGGTCTCCAGGAGGCGGTAGCGCATCCCACCGGTGGCGGTCGGCGCGGCGACGACGAGGGACTTGTCGACGAGCGAGCCGATCAACGATGCGGTCGAGCCGACCGTAAGACCGGCCGAGCCGACCGACGATGCGGTCGAACCGATCGGTTCCGCGCCGCCCTCCGCCGCGGCCAGGCTCTCGGCGACGGCTTCCGCCGCGGCCAGGTCCCAGCCGCCCGCGAAGACCGAGATCTGCCGCAGCAGGGTGCGTTCGTCCTCGTCGAGCAGGTCCCAGGACCAGTCGACGACGGCACGCAGTGTCTGCTGACGCGGCAGGGCGGTCCTGGCTCCGCCGGTGAGCAGACGGAACCGGTCGTCGAGCCGGTCCGCGATCTGGCGCGGGCCGAGCATCCTCAGCCGGGCGGCGGCAAGTTCGATGGCGAGCGGCTGGCCGTCGAGCCGCCGGCAGATCTCCGCCACCGCGTCGGGGGCGCGCGCGGACTCCCGTACGAGGTCGAAGTCGGGGCGTACGGCGCGGGCGCGCTCGGCGAACAGCCGGTGGGCGGGGTCGGCCGGGAGCGGCCCGACCGGGCGTATCGATTCTCCGGGGACGCCGAGGGGTTCGCGGCTGGTGGCGAGGACACGCAGCCGCGGACAGCGGGTGAGCAGCGTTTCGGCGAGCGTGGCGGCCGCGTCGACGACGTGCTCGCAGTTGTCCAGGATCAGCAGGACGGGACCGACGCGGGAGCGGTGCGCCAGATGGTCGACGAGGATCTCGACCGGGTCCCTGCGCGGCGGCTGCCCGTCGCGGGGGTTGTCCAGCAGAAGTGTCGTGCCGCGCAGCCCGAGGGCGGAGAGCACGGCTCCGGGGACATCGGCCGGGTCGTCCACGGGGGCCAGCTCGGCGATCCAGGCCTCCAGGGGCGGGGGGCCCGGGAGCGAGCGGCCGGGGAGCCGCTGATCGGGCCCCGGCAGGCTCGACCGGATCGCGGCCTCCTCGGCAAGGCGGGTCTTCCCGGAGCCTCCGGGACCGGTCAGGGTCACCAGCCGGGACCGGTTCAACTCCTCGCGTATGGATCGCAGTTCCGGCTCACGGCCGACGAACGAGGTGAGCCGTGGGCGGATGTTGCCCGGGACCGGCGCGGAACCGGAAGCGGCGGGGGCTCGTACCGGATCCGGCGAGACGTCCGGAGGTCGGAGCAACTCCCGGTGCAGGGAGCGGAGTTCCGGACCGGGTTCGGCGCCGAGCCCCTTGGCGAGAGCGCGGCGGGCCTCCTCGTACGCGGCCAGCGCGTCGGCCCTGCGGCCCTCCGCACACAGGGCACGGATCAGCTGACCCCGGAAGCGCTCGTCGTACGGGTGGCCGACGATCAGCTCCCTCAACTCCGGTACGAGAGCGTCCGGTCCCTGCCCCGGCCCGGGTCCGGGCCCCGGGCCGAGGTCCTGGCCCGGACATGAAGCGGGCCCCTCGCCGAGAGCCGCGAAGCCACCGTCCCCGGCCATGCCCCCTACCCCGGCCCCGGTCCCGGTCCCGGCCGCGCCACCATCCCCGGTGGCGCACCGCAGGTCGGCCTCGATACGGCGTTCCAGCGCGGTCAGGCGGTGGGCCTCCGGGCGCAGTCCGTATCCGTGGCCCCCCTCCGTCAGGTCGGCCAGGGCGGGGCCGCGCCACAGCGCGAGCGCGGTGCGCAGCGTCCGGGCGGCCGCGACGGGGTCCCCCGCGTCGAGCTCCTCGGCGCCCTGACGGGACAGCCGCTCGAACCTGTGCAGGTCGACCTCGTCGGACGCCGCCTCCAGGCGGTAGCCGCCCCGGGTACGGGTGATCGTGTCCCTGCCCAGCGCGCGGCGCAGCCGGCCCACGAGCGCCTGGAGCGCGGCGGGGGCGTCGTACGGGGGCTCACCGCCCCAGATGTCGTCGACGAGGACGTCCACGGGTACGGGCCGCCCGGCGCGCAGGGCGAGGGCGGCGAGAAGCGCGCGCAGCCGCGTACCGCCCACGGGCAGCACATCGCCGTTCGTGTCTCGCGCTTCGGTGACGCCCAGGATCGAGTACCGCACCGGGCCATTCTGGCCCCGGGCCGGCCGAGGACCGGCACCGAAGAGGCACCGGACACGCCGGACGGCGGAATCCCCACCGCGCCCCGAGGCGATCCGGAATCCCGCCACCCCGGCCTTCGGGGCGGACCGGCCCCCGGCCGCCCCGAGCCTCGCGGCGGACCGGATCCCCCGCCGCCCCGCTACGGCTGCAGGCTCCGCCGTGCCGGTACGACACCGTGCGCGACCGCGCGACGGCGAGGCGCCTCCGTACCCGTCCAGCAGGTGCCGCGCCGCGACACGAGGCGGCGCAGCCAGAGTTCCATGGACGCCAGATGGGCCAGGCCGTCCAGCGGGAGCGGCTCGCCGTCGGCGGCGGCGCGCAGGGCCTTGTGCACGACGCGGGCCTCGACCAGACCGGCGTCGGCGAGCAGCGGGGCGTCGAACAGAGCCATCAGTTCGGGGAGCGCCGCGCGCAGACCGGTGCGGGCGGTCGCCTGCGAGGTGGCGTGCGAGGGGGTGCCCCAGCCGGGCGGCAGGTCGTGGATGCCCGCGCCCGCGAGCACCCGGCGCAGGATCGCGCCACGGGCGCCCGGCTGCACCCGGAGTGATTCGGGGAGCGCGCGGGCGGCGCGTACGACCTGGTTGTCGAGGAAGGGGGCGTGCAGGCGCTGGCTGCGGTTCTCGGCGGCCTGCTCCAGGATCCGGTGGTCGGCGGCGTACCGGGCGAGCGCCGCCCGTGCCCGGGCCTCGCCCGGCCGCTGGACGGAGACCGGCCGGACCGCCGCCTCCTGGAGACGAACCGATACTTCGGCGAGCGCCTCCCCCGTCAGCCAGTGCGCGGCGGGTCCGGGCCGTGACCAGGCGAGGGCGGCGAGCGAGGCGTCGGCGGGGGTGTCGAGGTCGGGGGCGTGCCGGTTGGCGCCCGGCAGCCGGTCGGCCGCCGCTTCCAGTCCGGTGCGGTACGAGGTACGGGACAGGCGCCGGGCCGCGCGGTACACGGTGAACGGGACGAAGAAGGAGTGCGCACTCGGGCCCTCGGCCTTGGCGAGTGCCGCGACCGGACGCAGCAGGTGGCGCCTGCGCCGGTCCATGAGCAGGTCGGCGAGGCGCGCGGGATGGGCGTCGAGGACCTGCCGGGCCCCGCCGCCGACGAAGTGGTCGGCGCTGCCCGAGGCGAGGCGGCGCCGGTGTCGCTCGGCGACGACGAGACAGGGCGCGGGTTCGTCGGTGAGCGGGCCGCCCAGGTCGGCGTAGGGCAGGGCCTCCTCACCTCCGGTGACGACGACGTGGTGCAGGCGCGGGTTGGCGGCGATGACACGGGCGCGTTCGAGTTCGTCCTCGTGCCCGTGCGCGGTGAGGTCGTTGAAGGTGACGGCGAGCAGCCGTTCCCCCGCGCCCGCGCCATGGCCGAGGAGGCTTCCGGGCAGACCGGGCAGCCCCGGCAGTCCGGCGGCGAGCAGGGCGAGCGTTGCGGAGGCGCTGCCCCCGGAGAGGTCGGCGCCGATGCCGGGGACGGGCGCGCCCCGCGCGGCGCGCCGGTCGGCGGGCCCCATTCCGGGGACCGGCCCCGGATCGGACGGCAGGGTTCCGGGGGCGTGACGCGGCGCGGCGAGTCTGGCGCGCACGGCGTCGACCAGTGCGTCCCGCACCCCGTCGACGGCGCTCACCGGGTCGAGTTCGGGCGCGGCGACGGCCAGTGAGGCCACCGCCTCGTAGCCGGTGATCTCGCGCGAACCCTCGCGGAGGATGAGCGCGTGCCCCGGCGGGATGCGCTTCACCCCCTCGTACGGGGTGCCGTCGCGCAGCGCCTCCGGGGTTTCGGGGCAGGCGAGCAGCGCGGCCAGGTGGCCGATGTCCAGCTGGGCCTCGACGAGGTCGGCGAGCGGAAGCGCGGCGGTGGCGTACGCGGTGCCGCCCAGCCAGGGGGCGTGGAAGACCGGGCGGGCTCCCGCCAGGTCTCCGATGACGCCGATCCTGCGTCCGACCTGGACGACGGCCGTGTAACTGCCGGGCCAGGAGGTGAGATGGCGCAGGGCCCCGCCGCGCGCGGCGAGGAGGCCGACCCGCAGTTGTTCGTCCGTGGCGCCGCAGCAGCCGAGGACGGCGAGCCGCGCGGTGGGCGCGCCCTCGGCCGTCTCGACCGTGCTGACGCGGATCTCGTCCGGGCGCCAGTCGCCGACGGCCCACAGCGGATCCGGGTCGCCCCACAGGAGTTGGGAGCCGACCGGCTGTACGGTTCGCCCCGCGTCGATGCCACCGACCGCACCGGCGGTACCGGCGGCACCGGAGCGCGCGGCGACACTGCTCCACCCCACCAACCAACGCATCGCCGCCTCCACGGTCTGTGGACGAAACGGCGCAGCGGAAACACAGCGGGAGAACTCCGGTGGTGCGCGCCGTCGTTGCGAACATGCTGCCACGACGGACACGTGCCGGAGGGGTTGCGGAGGGCGCACGTCGTACGGGCATGCGCCCGGGCAGGGGGCCGGACCGTGGCGGGCGACGACCGGGTCCGGGCGGACATCCAGCGGCCGACGGCCCGGGACAGGGGGCTCGGCGGTACGGGCGGCGCGCGGTCCGCGCGCGGCGCTACGGGCGCCAACAGCCTTACGTGCCGGGCGTGTTGCCTACCATGAGCGAGCCGGATCACGCGGCCGATATCCGGCCACTTTCCGTGGCGTGCGCGGGTCCGCGACGGGCAGTCACGGACGCGTCGGCGGGGATGTCCGCGAATCGATCGGGCCAACCTCGGTCGATCGATGATTTTCGGCCATTCTCAGGGCATGACGGAGCCTGGCAGCGGGGTACCCGCCGCCCTGGACGCCCTGTTTCACCCCGGTTCGCTCCCGGGCCCTTCCCGGGCTTCTCTCCCCGGCCTCTCTCCCGAAACACTCCTCCAGGCTTCTCCCGAAATCTCCCTTCGCGGCGGCATGCCGTCGGCACATGCCTCCGGAGAGGCCGCCGACGGCGCCACACCTGCTCGGGGCCCGTTTCCGGACCCGGTTCCGCACCCGTCGCCGGGCCCGTACCCGTGCCCCGCGCCGCGCGGCCGGCACCGGGCACGCACCGCCCCGTACCGCCGCCGCACCGCTCCCCGCGCCTCTCCCGGCCGACGGGCCGCGGACCGGCTTCCACGCACGGTCCGGGAGGCGTTCCGACGCCTCCCGGACCGGTCCACCGCCTGCGGGGAATGAGGCGGCAGTGTCCCCCAGCCCACTGGTTCCATCGCAGTGGGCCGACCCACGCAGCACCCATGGAAGCCCTTCCGAAACGGCCGGACGAGAGCGCACGGCCGGGCGCACGGCCACACACCAGGAGCACGCGTGAAACCCGTCGGACACCGCCTCCACGCTGTGCGAACACCACTCCCACGCTGCGCGGACGCCGCTCGCGGGAGCGCACGGACGGGGCATCGGCGGACACGGAACCGACCTTCGCGCGGCGCAGCTCGAGCCCTGGAGCACACGTCCTCCACAGCCCGCCTGTCGCGTCGCGCGACGCCCCCCGTACCGCCGCGCACGACGGCCGGCACCCGTTCCGCGCGCCCCGGCTCAGACCTCCGCACAGGCTCCGCGCCGGCTCCCGGGGCCGCCCCCGCGGGCACCCGCCGGGGCGGCCGGCGGCACTCCTCCCCGCGCCTCCGTCCGCGCCTCCGTCCGCACGGACAACAATCCCGCCATACGGACGTCTGCCCCTTAACGGTAGGGATGCGGCGAACTACGCTGGGTTCACTGAGGTTCTCGGCAGGAGGCATATTCCTCGGGGCTCCGCCACATGCGTGTGCGGCCGGAGTGCCGGGGTTCGTCCCTGGGGAGGACACGGTACGAATGCCGCGCGCCGCAACGGTGACGCGGCGGCCGTCTGTGTGTCGAGGGGTGACGCATGTCCAGGGAGCAACGAGGACCGAACGAGAAGCTCGGAACCGTTCTCGCCCTCGCGGGAATCAGCAACGCCGGACTCGCCCGGCGGGTCAACGACCTGGGGGCGCAGCGCGGTCTGACACTCCGGTACGACAAGACCTCGGTGGCCCGGTGGGTCTCCAAGGGCATGGTGCCGCAGGGGGCCGCGCCCCATCTCATCGCGGCGGCGATCGGCGCCAAGCTCGGCCGTCCGGTCCCGCTGCACGAGATCGGACTCGCGGACGCCGATCCGGCTCCGGAGGTCGGGCTGTCCTTCCCTCGCGACGTGGCCGAAGCGGTCCGTTCCGCGACCGAGCTGTACCGGCTGGATCTGGCCGGGCGCCGGGCGGGCAGTGGCGGGATCTGGCAGTCGCTCGCGGGTTCGTTCTCGGTGAGCGCGTACGCGACCCCCGCGTCCCGCTGGCTGATTTCCCCCGCCGACCCGTCGGTGGAGCGCGACGCGAACGCCGCCCGGGCGGCCGTTCTCGGCCCCCAGGGCGCAGAGGGCGCACACACCAATGCGGGGGCGCACGGCGCTGCGGGCGCGGCGGCCGGGGGCACCGACGCGGAAGCGACCGCCGAGCCCGCCACCACGTCCTCCACCGGACCGGCCACCGATGCGGCTGGTCCGGCCGGTTCTGCGGATCCGGCGGGTTCGGCGAGGGCTTCCGGGACGCGGCCGGCAGCCGGGGCACAGGCGGCGGGCCGCCCGGGTCTGGGAACCCTGGCTCCCGGAACCCCGCGCGCGACATCCATCCCCGCCCAGCCCGGCCCGCAGAACGCGTCCGCGTCCCGGACCGCGCCACCCGCCGCCTCCGCCAGGGCCGTCAGGAGCGACCGGGCCGCGAAAGGCACTCCGGTGCCGTCGGCCGGGCCCCGGCCCGACGGCGTCGGCACGAACGCGACCACGGTCACGGCCCCGGCCGCGCCCCCCGTCACCAGTGACATATCCCCCCTGCGGGTCGGCCACAGCGATGTCGCCAAGCTGCGCGAGGCGGCCCAGGACGCCCGCAGGTGGGACTCCAAGTACGGGGGCGGGGACTGGCGTTCCTCCATGGTTCCCGAGTGCTTACGGGTCGACGCGGCCCCCCTGCTCCTCGGTTCGTACAGCGACGAGGTGGGCCGGGCCCTCTTCGGCGCGGCGGCCGAGCTGACCCGGCTCGCCGGCTGGATGGCCTTCGACACCGGCCAGCAGGAAGCCGCGCAGCGCTACTACATCCAGGCGCTCAGACTCGCGCGGGCCGCGGCGGACGTCCCCCTCGGGGGATACGTCCTCGCGTCGATGTCGTTGCAGGCGACCTACCGCGGGTTCGCCGACGAGGGGGTCGATCTGGCCCAGGCGGCCGTCGAGCGCAACCGGGGACTCGCCACGGCCCGCACCATGAGCTTCTTCCGCCTGGTGGAGGCCCGCGCCCACGCGAAGGCGAACGACGCGCCGGCCGCAGGGGCCGCGCTGAAGGCCGCCGAGGGCTGGCTGGAGCGCTCCCGGGACGGCGACGCGGACCCGTCGTGGCTGGGCTTCTACTCGTACGACAGGTTCGCGGCCGACGCCGCGGAGTGCCACCTCGACCTGAAGGCGCCCCGGCAGGTGCGGCGCTTCACCGAGCAGGCGCTGTCCCGGCCCACCGAGGAATTCGTCCGCTCACACGGACTGCGGCTCGTGGTCTCGGCGGTGGCCGAGCTGGAGTCGGGGAACCTCGACGCCGCCTGCGCGGCCGGGACCCGCGCGGTGGAGGTGGCGGGCCGCATCTCCTCCGCCAGGACCACGGAGTACGTACGGGACCTGCTGCACCGGCTCGAACCGTACGGGCACGAGCCACGCGTGGCCGAGCTGCGCGAACGGGCCCGGCCGCTGCTGGTGGCACCTGCCTGACCGGCCCGCCGTCCCGGCCGTCACCCCGCCCGGCCGTCACCCCGCGTGCTCCGCACGTTCCGCATGACCGGGGTGGCGGCCGTGCGCGCGTGAGCGTGCGTGCCGCCTCCCCTGTGCCGCCTCCCCTGTGCCGCCTCCCCCGTACCGGCGCTCCCGGCCGACGTTGCTGGTCGGCGTTGCTGGTCGACACTGATTGAACAGGTGCTCGACGAAAGAATGAGCGACGAAAGTACGCGCCACGCTGGTCCCACTGGTTTGAGCGCGGTGTCAGTGGGTCAGTGCACTATCGGGGTGGGAGGTGGCGTGGTGATGACGCACGCGGCGTACGACTGCGACGTGCTGGTGGTCGGCGGCGGGATCGTCGGCCTGTCGACGGCGTACGCCCTCACACGCACCGCTCCCGGCACCCGGGTGACGGTGCTGGAGAAGGAGTCCGGCCCCGCCCGTCACCAGACCGGGCGCAACAGCGGCGTGATCCACAGCGGCATCTACTACCCTCCCGGCTCGCTCAAGGCCCGCTACGCGGTGCGCGGTGCCGCCGAGATGGTCGAGTTCTGCGCCGAGCACGGCATCGCGCACGCGGTGACCGGCAAGCTGATCGTCGCGACCGAGCGGTCCGAGCTGCCCCGGCTGCACGCGCTGGTCCAGCGCGGACGGCAGCACGGGCTCCCGGTGCGCGAGCTGGGGCCGGCCCAGATCACCGCGTACGAACCCGATGTGCGCGGGCTCGCCGCGATCCGCGTCGGGACGACCGGGGTGTGCGACTTCCCGGCGGTGGCGGCACGGTTCGCCACCGAGGTGGTCGCCGCGGGCGGCGTGATCCGTCACGGCTCGGAGGTCGTCTCGGTCGACCGGCGCCCCTGGGGCGTGGCGGTGCGCACGGCGGACGGCGCGGTGGTGCGGGCCCGGGTGCTGGTCAACTGCGCCGGGCTGCACTCCGACCGGGTGGCGCGGCTCGCGGGCGACGACCCGGGGATGCGGATCGTGCCGTTCCGGGGGGAGTACTACGAGCTGACGCGGCCGGAGCTGGTGCGCGGTCTGGTCTACCCGGTGCCCGACCCGGCGTTCCCGTTCCTCGGCGTGCACCTGACCCGCGGCCACGACGGCGGTGTGCACGTCGGTCCGAACGCGGTGCCGGCGCTGGCCCGCGAGGGATACGCGTGGCCCGTCGTGCGCCCCCGCGAGCTGGCGGACACGCTGACCTGGCCGGGCACCTGGCGGATCGCGCGCAGACACTGGCGGTACGGGGCGGGCGAGGTGCGCCGCTCGTTGTCGAAGCGCGCGTTCACGGCGGCGGTGCGACGACTGCTGCCCGATGTCACGGAGGCCGATCTGCGGCCCGCCCCGGCCGGGGTCAGGGCCCAGGCGGTGCTGCGCGACGGCTCCCTGGTGGACGACTTCCTGATCCGCGAGGCCCCGCACACCGTCCACGTGCTGAACGCCCCGTCGCCCGCCGCGACGGCCTCCCTGCCCATCGGGCGGGAGGTGGCACGCAGGGCGCTGCTCCAGGCACGGGAGACGGGGTGGAAGCCGCCCGCCGTAGAATCGGGTCATTGTGTCTGAGCCCTTGAACCCCTCCGCGAACCCTCCCGCAGACCTCACCGCGGGCCCCTCGGGGGCGCCCTCGTCCCCCGCCTCCGGGACCTCCGCCGAGGCCGCCTCCGGGACCTCCCCCGCCGAGGCCGCCCCCGCGACCCGTGTTTCCGGGACTCCCGCCGAGACCTCCCCCGGAGCCGCCCCGTCCGGGACCTCCGCCGGAACCGGCTCCGGGATCCCGGATGATCTGCGCGCCGCGTCCTTCGAACGGCAGCGCAGGCTGCGCCAGGAGCCGCGCTTCCCCGGCGGGCCCGCCGTCGACCCGGCCGGATCGCACCACGAGCGCCGCATCCGCAGCTTCCAGCCGCGCCGGAGCCGGGTCACTCCTGGTCAGGAGGACGCCCTGATGCGGCTCTGGCCCACGTGGGGCCTGGACATCGACGGGCAGCGGCTCCTCGACCTGCCCGAGCTGTTCGACGGGCTCCCGGTCGTGCTGGAGATCGGGTTCGGCATGGGCGAGGCCACTGCGCAGATGGCAGCGGACGACCCGGGGACGGGCATTCTCGCCGTCGACGTCCACACGCCCGGCCAGGGCAATCTGCTCGGCCTCGCGGAGCGGAACGGCCTGTCCAACATCCGTGTCGCCAACGGCGACGCGATCATCCTGCTGCGCGAGATGCTGAAGCCGGACTCGCTGGACGGGCTGCGGGTGTACTTCCCCGACCCGTGGCCCAAGAAGCGTCATCACAAGCGTCGGCTGATCCAGCCGGAATTCCTCGACCTGGTGGCCCAGCGGCTGAAGCCGGGCGCCCTGGTCCACTGCGCGACCGACTGGGAGCCGTACGCGGAGCAGATGCTGGAGGTGCTGACCGCGCACCCCCTCTTCGAGAACACTCTGCCGGAGGGCGGCTACGCGCCACGGCCTGCGTTCCGGCCACTGACCCGGTTCGAGGGCCAGGGACTCGACAAGGGCCACGTCGTCCACGACCTGCTCTTCACCCGCCGCTGATCCGTCGCCGAACCCGCCCGGAGCCCGTCACCGAACCTGCCCGGAGCCCGTCACCGAGCCCGTCGCCGAGCCCGCCGGAGAACCCGTCGCAGACGGCGCCTCCCCGGCGACTGCCGACGTCCGGCGACCGGCCGCCACCGGCCATTCCCCGTGGCCGGTGTCGGTGCCGCTCGTTAGGGTCGTGGGGTGGTATACGAAGGGTCTGTCCAGCAGCGGCAGCCGCATCCGGCCGTTCCGGTGCTCGAGGAGCAGCGGGTCGGCGAGATCCTGGCCGCCGTGCCGGAGCGACGGCACTGGCGGTACCGGCCGCGCCGCGTCGGCATGGTGTGGCGCAGCAGGACGTTCCGCGTCGCGGCCGTGTGCACGGTGCTCGCGGTGTGCGCTCTGGCGATCCTGGCCCTGGTCCGCGACCAGACGGGCACCGAGGGCTTCCTCGTGGGTCTCGGCCTCGCGGTGCTGCCCGTGCCGCTCCTGATGGCGGCGTTCCGCTGGCTGGACCGGGTCGACCCCGCGCCCTGGCGGAACCTGTTGTTCGCCCTGGCCTGGGGCGCTTTCGCGGCCGCCCTGATCGCGATCCTCGCGAACTCGTTCGCGACCCGTTGGATAGCCACGACCACCGCCGACCCGGCGAACGCGGACAACCTCGGTGCGACGGTCATAGCGCCGGTCGTCGAGGAGAGCGCCAAGGCCGCCGCGATCCTGCTGGTCTTCCTGTTCCGAAGACGCGAGTTCAGCGGAATCGTCGACGGCGTCGTGATCGCCGGTTTCACCGCGAGCGGTTTCGCGTTCACCGAGAACATCCTCTATCTGGGCAACGCCTTCGGGGAGGACCAGCAGGCCGGGGCCTCGGGCGTCGCCTCGATGACCGCCGCGACGTTCTTCGTACGGGCGGTGATGTCCCCGTTCGCGCACCCGCTCTTCACGATCCTGACGGGGACGGGCTTCGGTCTCGCCGCCGCCAGTGCCCGCAACCGGCGGCTGCGCCGCATCGCGCTGCCGCTGCTGGGGCTCGTCCTCGCCATGGGCATGCACGCGTTGTGGAACGGATCGGCCTCCTTCTTCGGGCCGCTCGCCTTCTACGCCGTGTACGCGGTGTTCATGGTTCCGCTCTTCGGCGTGCTGACCTGGCTGGTGATCTGGGCACGCCGACGCGAGCTGCGCGCACTCGCCGCAGAACTGCCCGGCTACGCGGCGGCCGGCTGGCTGACCCCCGCCGAACCGCTCGCCCTCGCCTCCATGCGGGCCCGCGGCCTGGCCCGCGACGCGGCCCGCCGACACCATTCCTTCGACGCCGGGGCCAGCTGGGGCAACCCGTACGGCCCAGGCCACGCACCGGGCCATGCACCGGGCACCGGAGCGGTCCATGGTCCGGGCCACGGAGCGGTGGCCCCGGTCGGCGCACCGGCCCAGGCCCTGCCCCCGGCACAGGCACAGGGCCGGGCACCCCGCAAGGAGCGCCGCAAGGCGCGGGCCCGGGGCAAGGCCGCCGCCCGTACCGTCGCCGAGTACGAGTCGTTCGCGATGTCGCTGGCCTCGCTCCGCCGCCAGGCCCGCCTCGGGACGGCGGGCCCCGACTTCGCGGCACGTGAACTGGAGCTGTTGCACCACCTCTGGCAGCGCAGGGACGTGGCCGCTCCCGCCCTCGCCTACGCCGCGCAGGCGGCGGGCCTCCTGCGCCCCTACCCCTACCCGTTCCCGCCCGCCCCGGCCGCGTACTGGCCGACGTCGGCCCCGGCCGCGTTCCCGCCGCCGCACCAGGCGTACGGCGGCTACAACCCGTATCAGCTGCCGCCCCGGTAGCTCCGGGCGCCACGGACGCGCGAACGCCCCGGGAGCGCGATGCTTCCGGGGCGTTCGTGGAGACGCTCAGTTCGGCGGAGCGACCGGAGCGCGGCCGGACCCGAGCACGATCCGCCGCCGGTGACGGAACAGTCCGCCACCCGGTCCGCCGGTCGGCCTGCCGCGGCTGCCGTGCCCGCCGGTGGCGCCCGTCAGGCGGAAGCCTCGGTGAGGTCGGCCAGCTCCCCCTCGGTCAGCCGGAGGTCGGCGACGGCCGTCAGGGCGGGCAACTGCTCGACCGTACGGGCCGAGGCGATCGGCGCGACGACGGTCGGCCGGGACGCGAGCCAGGCCAGCGCCACGGTCGCGATCTGTGCGTCATGGGCCTGGGCGACCCGGTCCAGGGCGGCGAGGACGTTCTGCCCGCGCTCCGACTCCAGGTACTTCCCCGCGCTCTGCGCACGCGCGCTCTCCACCGGGGCGCCCGGGCGGTACTTGCCCGTGAGGAATCCGGAGGCCAGGGCGAAGTACGGGACGGCGGCGAGCCCGGCCCGCGCGGCCGTGTCCTGGAGTGCGCCCTCGTAGGTGTCGCGGGAGACGAGGTTGTAGTGCGGCTGCAGGGCGACGTAACGGGCCAGCCCCTCGCGCTCGGAGAAGTCCAGGGACGCCCGGAGCCGCTCGGGGCTGATGTTGGACGCGGCGATCTCGCGCACCTTGCCGGCCTTCACCAGCTCGTCGAGGGTGGTGATGATCTCCTCGACCGGCACGGTCTCGTCGTCGAAGTGCGTGTAGTAGAGGTCGATGTGGTCCCTGCCGAGCCTGCGCAGCGACTCTTCCGCCGCCGCCTTGATGGTGGCGGCGGAGAGACCCTTGTACGAGGGGTGGGCACCGACCTTGGTGGCGACGACGACGTCGGACCGGCCGGGCCGGGACGCGAGCCACTTGCCGATGACGGTCTCCGACTCGCCGCCCTCGTTCCCCGGCACCCAGGCGGAGTAGGCGTCGGCGGTGTCGACGAAGTTGCCACCCGCCTCCGTGTAGGCGTCCAGCACGGCGAACGACTGCGCCTCGTCGGCCGTCCAGCCGAAGACATTGCCGCCGAGGGCGAGTGGGAACACCTGAAGATCGGAAGAGCCGAGTTGGCGAAGGGAAGTCATGAATCGATCAACGTGTTCCCGCCAAAACGGTATTCCGCGCATCCGCCGTTCGGCGGAGGGCTGTTCGGTGTGGTCCGCGCCGTCCGCCCGTGCATCGTTGTACGCGCGTGCATCGCCGACGCGGGTGCCTCAGATGTTGAGGCCCTTGCTCCGCAGCCAGCCCATCGGATCCACGCCCGTGCCGTCGGCGGTGTGGATCTCCAGGTGGAGGTGGGGACCCGTCACGTTGCCGGTCGCGCCGACCCGGCCGATGGTGTCCCCGGTGGAGACCTTCTGGCCGACCCCGACGCCGATCGAGGACTGGTGGCAGTACCAGATCTCCGTGCCGTCCTCCAGCTCCAGCACCGTGCGGTAGCCGTACGAGCCGGACCAGCCCGCCGACTTGATGGTGCCGCCGTGAACGGCCTTGACGGGGGTGCCCGTCGGCGCCGCGAAGTCGAGGCCGGTGTGGTGACCGGAGGACCACATCGTGCCGGCCTGGCCGTACGTCGAGGTGATCGTGTACGAGGTGGTCGGGACGGCGTAGCTGGCGGCGAGCTTGGCGAGCCGCAGGGCCTCGGCCTTCTTCTTCGCCTCCTCCTCCGCCTTCTTCTTCTCGGCGGCGGCCTTGGCCTCGGCGGCGTCCTGCTGCTTCTTGGCCTCGGCCGCGGCCTTCTCCGCCGCGGCCTTCTCCTGGGCCTCCCTGGCCTCCGCGTCGGCGGCGGCCTGCTGCTGCTCGGCCTGCTGGAGGATGCGGGCACGCAGCGCCTCGCCCGCGTCGGTCGTGCCCTGCTCGGCCTCGGCGGTGGTGATGCCCGCGGTGGTGAGCGGGGCGGTGGCGGGCGCGGCCCCGTCGTCCTCGGACTTGTCGGAGAGGAGGGCGCCCACGCCGGGAAGCGACTTGGCGTCGGGCAGGTTGTCCGCGATGGAGTCGGGAAGGGAGATGGACACCGGCGGCTTGCCCTGCGCGGTGGCCATGCCGCCCGCGCCGACCGCCGCGATGACGCCGACCCCGAGCACTGCGGAACTGCGGGCGAGTCCGTTGCGCTGCTTGGCGACCCGGTGCTTGCCGCGTACGGGGCGGACGGTCTCCTCGGTGGGGTTCCACTCGCCCCAGCCGCGCTCGTCGTCGACACCGAAGTCGGCGCCGGGCAGGGTCGCGGTGGCGGCCATCTCCGATCCGATTCCGTGGTCCATGCGATCCGCGGTGCCGGACACCGTCGTCATCCCGGCCGTTCCGTAGTCGGAGCCGTAGCCGGGGCCCGCACCGTAACCGGGGCCGAAGTCGGTGCCGAACTCGGAACCGTACGCGGAATCGAGCCGAGCGGGGGCCTCGGGGGCAGGCTTGTTGGACGCCACGGGGGCGCACTCCTTTCCTTCCTTCTCGCCTACCGGGTTAGCTGACGGGTTCGGAGCAGGAAGGTCTCCTACGGACACCGCGTCTCTCACGAGACCCGGATGTCCGATTCACCCCAGGGTGGTGGTTCCCCGGTTCCCTTTCGGGATTCGGCGCTCGCGCACGGTGCCGCCTCTGACGACGGCTGGGACGACCGCGCTGCGTTATCGAACGTTAATAGACACCGGGCCCTGATTCCAAGCCGTCCCCACTGATCGTTCACGTCTTTGGCCTGGACTTTACTGGACATCTCGGGGCGTATTTAGACGACTTGATCGGGTCTCAGTCAATACCTCGTCACTGACGTTGCGTCAAATGTTATGCGGAGCGGCGTCTTTCGATTACGTACGGTGGCACCGCGGTCCGCTCGGCCGCACCCGGCCGCCCGGACGGACGTCCGCGGCCTCACGGGCGCACCCGACCGAACCCCTCACGGCCTTCTTGCACACGCCCGGCGCCCGGACGCCCCGGCCCCTCTTGCACAGGCCCAGCCGCCCCGGACCGTCCGTCATGCCGGGTCCGGCCCCACGATCCGGACGGTCCTGCGCCGCTCCGGCTGCCCCTCCGCGGGGCGCACGACCGCGAGCAGGGCCATGTCATCGGTCGACTCGCCCCCCGTGTGCAGCCGTACGTCGTCGGTCAGCGCGGACAGCAGCTCCTCCGGCCCGGGAAAGATCCGCCCGCACAGCCGGGCCGCCGGATCGTAGAAGTCCCCCTGGGCGTTCCGCGCCTCGGAGAGGCCGTCCGTGTAGAGGAGCAGTGTCGCCCCCGGCCGCAGATCCCACTCGTCCGTCCGGTCGGGCCACACGCCCAGGTCCATCCCGAGCGGCAACGCGGGCATCGAGGGCGCCAGCACGTCCAGCGCCCCGTCCGGATACAGCAGGATCGGCTCGGGGTGGCCGCGGTTGACGATCCGGACCCGGGACAGGCCGGCCGGGATCTCGGCCAGCACGGCGGTGGTGAAGCCCTCGACGACATCGGGCCCGCCCCGGCGCGCCCTCCTCTCCCGCACCAGCGCCCGCTCCAGCCGACGCGCCACGCCCTCCAGCGAGCGCTCCTGTTCGGCCGCCTCCCGGAACGCCCCGATGACCACGGCGACCGTCTCCACGGCGTCGAGGCCCTTCCCCCGCACGTCACCGACCACCAGCCGCACCCCATACGGGGTGTCCGTCACCGCGAACAGGTCACCGCCGACGAACTCGTCGGCCTGCGCGGCCTCGTACCGCGCCGCCACATGGAGCCCACCGATCCGGTCGGACGGCTTCGGCAGCACCGCCCGCATGGCCCGCTCCGCGATGACCCGCGCGGAGGCCAGCTGCTCGTTGCTCCGCTGCACGACTCGGTTGATCACCACCGCGAGCACCGAGACGGTCGCCAGCGTGAGCAGCTCGATCAGCGGCACGGCCGCCGGCAGCGAGTCGGTGGCCAGCCGGAGCGCGACGACGGCCAGCATCGAGGCGATGCCGGTGCGCACGGTGTTGGACAACGAGAAGAACGGCGCGGCGATCAGCGGCGCCGCGACGAACAGCGGGATGGCGGTGAAGACCGGCGGGGTGAACAGGTCGAACAGCAGCCCGCCGACGATCATCAGGGTCGGCAGCATGCGCACGAACCGACGGGCACCGGCGCCGCCGGCAACCCCTCCGGCATGCCTGCCCCCGGCATGCCCGCCGCGCCGCTTCAGCCGCTTCCACACCTGTGGTCTCCTGCCCGGTACACGCACGGCTGCGGACGGTACCGCGCCCCGCCCCCAGGCTCACCGGAGCTCAGCCGCGCGGCGACTCCGCATCGCCCAACAGAGGTACGCGCGTGGCACACCTCA
The DNA here is from genome assembly GCF_042892615.1 of Streptomyces sp. NPDC001750. Taxonomy (NCBI): domain Bacteria; kingdom Bacillati; phylum Actinomycetota; class Actinomycetes; order Kitasatosporales; family Streptomycetaceae; genus Streptomyces; species Streptomyces sp. NPDC001750. The sequence goes on from NZ_JBIAUE010000010.1 coordinate 28,623, forward strand.
CACGCCGCCCACTCACCTCGCGCCATCCAGCGGCGGCACGAAAAACCCCGGGCCCGGCACGCTGTACGCGCCGGGCCCGGGTCTTCAGTAGCGGGGACAGGATTTGAACCTGCGACCTCTGGGTTATGAGCCCAGCGAGCTACCGAGCTGCTCCACCCCGCGTCGGTGAACACAACTCTACGCCATGTCCGGCCGTGCTCGTGACCACCCGGAGGCGACGAGCGGAATCGAATGTGTGGTGATATGACTGTTTTACCCATCAATGGGTCGATGCGACGGGACAGCGGCGACCGGGAGCGACCGTGGACAACTACCCCTTGCTCAATCTCTTCTGGACCATGCTCTGGTTCTTCCTCTGGATCATGTGGCTCTTCCTGCTGTTCAAGGTCATCACGGACATCTTCCGCAGCGACGACCTGGGCGGCTGGGGCAAGGCCGGCTGGCTGATCGTGGCGCTGGTGCTGCCGTACATCGGCGTGCTGCTGTACGTGATCGTGCGTGGCAGGTCCATGGGCGGACGGGACATCGAGGCGGTACGGGAACGCGAGGCCGCCTTCAAGGCGTACGTACGCGAAGCCGCCGGGGGCGAGCCGAAGCACGGCAGCCATGTGGACGACCTGGCGAGACTCGCCGAACTGAGGGACCGGAACGCCCTTACGGAGGAGGAGTACCAGCAGGCGAAGACGAAACTCCTGGCCTGAGCCGAGGTGCCCCTGAACCGAGGCACCCACCCCGAACCGGGCCACCGCGGAATCGTGAGCCGAGAAGACGGAGAACCCGGAAGGTTGGGAGAACCCGGGAAGTTCGGAGACCGGGACGCCCACCGGACCGCGAGGCCGCGGCCCGGTGGGCGGGAGGTCCGGAAACGGCTTCAGCCCCGACCGGATGCACTCCGGACCGGGGCTGAGAGGGTAGGCCGTGTGGGACTCGAACCCACAACCAACGGATTAAAAGTCCGCTGCTCTGCCAATTGAGCTAACGGCCCTCGCCGAACCACCCCTGAGCATAGCCCGCCGCGGCCCGGCCGCCGATCGGGTATCGGCAGCCGGGCCCCGTCATGGCGGGATCGCCCCCGTCGTGGCGGGATCGAGGGGGCGGGACCGGGACGGGAAGGGGGCGGGTCGGAAGACGCCCTTGTACCCCTGCCGGCCCGTGGCGATCTCCGCACGCGAGCCGAAGGAGTCCTTGCCGTTGCCGTCGTTGCGGTTGGGGTTGCCGGAGGGGTCCCGCTCGACGAGGTCGGCCTTCCCGTCGCCGCTGATGTCCCCGACCCCGGCACGACGTACGAGGCGCCCCAAGCTGAGCAGTCCTGCGGTCCCGGCCGACCTCGACCTCGGCGCCGGATCCGGCCGGGCTGCCCGTCAGGGTCCGCACCGTGCGGCCGTGGGCGTCCTTCATCACGAAGGTCCGGGGCGCGGGCCTGCTGAGCTGCCAGGTGCTGTTCCACACCTGACTGCCATCGGTGCCCTTGGGGCCGAGGCTCCCGCCGGCCGGGCCGACTCGGTCGCCGTCGGCGGCTGCGGCGCGACTCCGCTACGTTCGACGCGGATGCCCTTGTCCGGACCGGCGTACGCGATGCCGCCACCGAACTTGTCCACGGCCCAGGTCGGCCTGCGCCGGCCGGTGGTGCCGTCGGCGGGCAGGTCCGCGATCTCCCGGGGCACCGAGGGCGTTCCGGTGCGGAGTCGGTGAGCACCAGCTTCTCGGTGGTCCGGTCGTGGCGGACGAGGTGGCCGTCGACGACGAGCGCGGCCGGGGCGGCGCTCCCGCGCCCGGTGGGGCGTCGCGGACAACTGCGTGCAGAAGCAAGGCGAGCCAGAGGGTCGGCCCTCGCCCGAATACCCGAAATGGCCAAAAACCCGCATGCCCAAAAACCCGGAAGGCGCGGGGCCATGAGGGCCCGAAGGGCTCGGAGACACGAAAAGCGCAGGTGGTCTGCGGCGTCGTCCCGCCGCCGAGGGATCGCGCGGAGCCCCCTCCCCGCCCCTCCGGCGGCGCCCCTTCTCCTGCCCAAGTCGCCGGATCCTGACAGCGATTGCACAGTGGGGGGAACCGAAATGAAAAGCGGGCCCGCTCGTGAAGAGCGGACCCGCCTTCCGGAGAACTCCGGTCGACGCGGCGGACCTTCAGCGGTCCGCCTCATCGTTCAACGCGTTCAGCGTGTTCAGCCGTTGCGCTTCCAGCGCGGCTTGTCGTCACGGCGGCCGAAGGAACCGGCGCCGCGGTGGTCGTCACGCCGACCGTACGGGCGGTCGCCGCCGGACCGGAAGCCGCCCGACGGACGGTCGTCGCGACGGTCCCGGTTGAACGGGCGGTCGCTGCCGCCCGAGCGGAAGCCGCCGGAGGGGCGGTCGTCGCGACGGTCGCGGCCGAACGACGGGCGGTCGTTGTCCCGGCGGTCGAAGGAAGGACGGTCGTTGTCACGACGCTCGAACGAGCGGCCACCGCGGTCGTCGCGACGGTCGTGGGAGCGGTAGCCGCCCGACGGACGGT
>NZ_JBIAUE010000010.1:31213-255069 GCF_042892615.1 Streptomyces sp. NPDC001750
GTCGTCGCGACGGTCGCGGCCGAAGGACGGGCGGTCGTTGTCCCGGCGGAAACCACCCGACGAACGATCGTCACGACGCTGGAAACCACGGTCACCGCCACGGTCGTCACGCCGGTCGTCGCGACGGTCGCGGCCGAAGGACGGGCGGTCGTTGTCCCGGCGGAAACCACCCGACGAACGATCGTCACGACGCTGGAAACCACGGTCACCACCCCGGTCGTCACGCCGGTCGCGGTATCCGCCGCGGTCGCCGCCCCGGTTGTCCCGGCGCTCGAAGTTGCCGCGCTCGTCGCGCCGGTCGTCCCGCGCCGTGGGCTGCTCCGGCACGGAGACGGCTGCCTCGATCGCGGCCTCGGCCTCCGCGGCGGCCTCGGCGATCGCGGCCTCGGGGTCCTCGCCCCGCTCGCGCGCGGCCCGCGCGACCAGGCGGTCCGCCTCCTCTCGCAGCTCGCCGGCGCGGCGCTGGACGCGCTCCAGCTGCCTGGTCAGCTCGACGACCTCGCGCTCGGCCTGCTTGGCGGCGTTGGTCGCGGAGTCGGCCTGGACCTCGGTCAGCGAACGGGCGCCGGTGATCTCGGCGACCTCCGGGTCGAAGGCGCCCGCGCCGCCCACGATGTGGCGCGAGGCCTCGACGCCCGCGTCCTCCATGAGCCGGAAGATCTGGCGGCGCTGGTGCGGCAGCGCCAGCGAGACGACGACACCGGACTTGCCGGCCCGGGCCGTACGGCCCGAACGGTGCAGGTAGTCCTTGTGGTCGCCGGCCGGGTCCACGTTCAGCACCAGGTCGATGCCGTCGACGTGGATGCCGCGAGCGGCGACGTCGGTCGCGACGAGCGCGTTGACGTAACCGTCCTTGAAGTCGGCGAGCACGCGGGTACGGGCGCCCTGCGTCATGCCGCCGTGGAGGGCGTCCGCCTTGACGCCCGCCGCGAGGAGCTGCTCGGCGATGCGGTCCGCGCCCAGCTGGGTGCGGACGAAGATGATGGTGCGGCCCTTGCGGGCGGCGATGGCGGAGGTGACCGGCGCCTTGTCCTTCGGCTTCACGACGAGGACGTGGTGCGTCATGGTCGTGACGTTGCCCTGGGCGCTGTCGACCTCGTGGCTCACCGGGTTGTCCAGGTAGCGCTGGACCAGGGTGCCGATCTCGTTCTCCATCGTCGCGGAGAAGAGCATGCGCTGACCGCCGGCCGGGATCTGGTCGAGCAGCTCGGTGACCTCGGGCAGGAAGCCCAGGTCGGACATCTGGTCGGCCTCGTCGAGGACGGCGACCTGGACGTTCTCCAGGGAGCAGGCACCCCGGTTGATGATGTCGCGCAGTCGGCCCGGGGTGGCGACGAGAATGTCGACGCCGCGCTCCAGGGCGTAGATCTGGTTGCCCATCGACGTACCGCCGCAGACGACCTTCATCCGCAGGCCGAGCACGTCGCCGTACGGCTGGAGCGCGTCCGCGACCTGCATCGCGAGCTCACGGGTCGGGGTGAGGATGACCGCGCGGGGCTTCTTCTTCTCCGTGTGGCCGTCGGCCAGCGCGGCCAGCGTCGGCAGGCCGAAGGAGAGGGTCTTGCCGGAACCGGTACGGCCGCGGCCCAGGATGTCCTTGCCGGCCAGGGCGTCCGGGATGGTCGCGGCCTGGATCGGGAAGGGCGTGGTCACGCCGTTCTGCGCGAGCTTGCGGACGATGCCCTCGGGCAGGCCCAGGTCGGCGAAGGTGACGGTCGGCCCGGCCTCGTCGGCGGAGTCGTCGTCGGCCCGCTGCGCGCGGGAGTCGGCGGCTTCCTCGACGAGCCCTTCGCCGCTCTCGACGAACTCGCCGGCACCGGCGAACTCCTCGTCAGCGACGTTCTCGACGTCCTGGATGTTCTCGACGCTCTCGGGCATGACGGCGCGGTCAGAACTGGAAATTGACATGCGAAATGCGAAACCTTCCGGAGTCTCGGCACGCGCCCGTAACTCCGTGATTCGCAATTTCGACCGCCTCAATGCGGTCCAGCCACGGCAAGGGAGAGTACGCGCCACACGGCGCGCTTCTGTTTCGGCGCCGGGCAATGGGATCAAACGATCTACCACCATACGCACTCACCCCCACATCACGCAAACCGCCCTCCATCCGCCCCCACCGCGCCTCCTCGCTCCCGGCCGCCCGCTCCCCGGAACGGCGGTTTCTCCGGGGCGTTGATCCCGCCGGAACGCCCCGGCTACGCCGGTTCCTCCTGGGCCGCGGCCTCCGGCGTCCGCAGCTCCGCCGCCTCGCTCGGCAGGCTCATCGCGTAGGCACGGGGCTCGACCGCCGAGGAGGCGGACGGCTGCGGCGCCGGCTCCGAGGGATCCGGTCGGGGCGAGGCAGGCGGCTCGGGGGCAGGCGGCTCGGACGGCGACGGCGTGGGCTCGGGCCGCTGCGGCACCTCGGGGCCCGGCTGCGAGGGCTTGGGCTCCGGCTGTCCGCCGCCCCACCCCGGCGCCGGAGCGCCCGGCTCGGCCGGTACGCCCGCCTGCTCGCTCCGCTCCGCCCTGGGCCGGGTGCCCGGCGAACCCGACGGAGCGGCGGAACCGCTCGGCCGCGCGGACTCGGCCGCCTCCCGCTCGGAGTGCGCCTCGGCACGCCCTCCCCCGGCACGGGAGCCGCCCGTGCCGGACACCGTGTCGCCGTCCGGCTCGGCCGCGCTCCCCTTCGGGTCGGACGAGGGCTTCGACGGCGGCTTGCCCCCGTCGTCGCCGATGCTCATGCAGCCGGTGGACGTGGCGACCGTCACCGCGATGACGGCCGCCCAACGGGCGGAAGAGGACAACTGGCGCACGGGCGGTACCTCCGGAGGTGCGGGGAGAGGCGAGAGGGAGAAGACACGGAAGAGGAAGCGGGACGGGGAGGGAGAAGAAGGACAAGGAGAAAAGAGGGAAAGGGGGAAGGAGGCGCGGACGGAGCGGCACGGCGGAGCCCCGGCTCCGCGCCCAACGTGCCCAACTCCCGTTGCCCCGCCGGGGACACGCCTCTCGCCCCGCCCACGTGCCTCCCGCACGTCACCCGCACCGCACGCGTGTTTCACCGCCGCCCCGCGCGCACTCTCCGCCTGCCCGCCACGCCCCGACCACTAGGGCGTGTTTCGAAAGTCCCGTCCGGCCCGCGACGCCCGGCACGGCGCCTCGCCGCGTTGTCGGGGTCGTCCACGTACGCCCCGTACGAGGACGACCCTCCGCCTTGCGATGCACCGCACCAGACGCCGCGGGCCCCGCCCTTCGGGCGAACGACGCTACTTTCGAAACACGCCCTAGTGCTGTGACCGGGAAGGTTCACCGGCTCGCGATGCCCGGCACGGCACCTCGCGGTGTTGTCGCATCACCCGCGTACGTCCAGTACGCGGACGATGCTCCGCCTTGCGATGCACCGCGCCGGACGCCGCGAGCCACCCGGCAAACCTTCCCGGTCACAGCACTAGCAACGCGCACCCACCGCACGCGACGCGCCCCGGCCAACCTCGACACGCGACCGCACGCGCCCGTCCATACGCACCACACACCGCGCGTACGCCCGCATACGCGACGCGGTGCACCTCGGCGCGCCCGGCGGACACACACCCGGTGGGCGCGTGCTCACCCGTAACCGAGCGCGTGCAGCCTCTCGTCGTCGATGCCGAAGTGATGGGCGATCTCGTGGACGACCGTGATCTCTGTCTCCGCGACCACGTCCTCGCGCGACTCGCACATCCGCAGCGTCGGCCCGCGATAGATCGTGATCCGGTCCGGCAGCACTCCCGCGTACCACTCGCCGCGCTCGGTGAGCGGCGTGCCCTCGTACAGTCCGAGCAGTTCCGGATCGGCCGGGTCCGGTTCGTCCTCGACGAACACCGCGACGTTGTCCATCAGCCGCGTCAGCTCCGGTGGGATCCGGTCCAGGGCCTCGGCGACCAGTTCCTCGAACTCCTCGCGCGTCATCTCCAGCACGCCGCCATTCTCCCGGTTCTCCCGTACGGCCGCTCACCGCGCCCCGGACGGACGACGGCACGCGGCGGCGGGCGACGGACGAGGTCAGCGGCCGTCCTCCGCCGGACCGCTGCCGCGCCTATTCGGTTTGGCCGACGCCGAAACGCCGTAGTACAGTCTGCGTCGTGCCCAAGGGCGCCGGTCAGGGCTTGACCGTTCTGAGATCCCGGAGATCATCTGCCGAAGATCGAAGAAGAAGCGGAACCCCTTGGGGCGAAGCAGCAGTGCCAGTAGTTAGGCCCTCATCGTCTAGTGGCCCAGGACGCCGCCCTTTCAAGGCGGTAGCACGGGTTCGAATCCCGTTGGGGGCACGCACAACCTTGTGCGACACTTAGTCGCACAAAAGCTTGGTCCTGTGGAGCAGTTTGGAGTGCTCGCCACCCTGTCAAGGTGGAGGCCGCGGGTTCAAATCCCGTCAGGACCGCTGCAGCTCCTGTGAGCTGCGTGGCTGGGTAGCTCAGTTGGTACGAGCGATCGCCTGAAAAGCGATAGGTCGCCGGTTCGATCCCGGCCCCAGCCACCACTCGAAGGCCCCGTCCGATGGACGGGGCCTTCGCCGTGTCACGCCTCGTCGCAGTCGGCCGCGTTCACGCCGTCGGGTCCCGTCTCACCGCCCCGTCCGGCTTCGCCGCCCGGTCCGGTCTCGTCGGCCGTACGTCGGCCGCGCCAGGCTCGTACCGCCAGGAACAGCAGCACCACCACGACCACGGCCACCAGGGCCGAGCCGTCCGACACCCGTTCCCCGACACGCTGGGCCCACTGCTCGACGGCGAACGACTGGTCCACGCCCAGCAGCCCGGGCAGCGCGGTCGTCCCGTCGTACACCAGGAACAGCACGCCGAGACCGATGAAGAAGAGCCCGGACAGCAGCGTCGTGGTGTGCAGTTCGAAACGACCGAGCCGGAAGGCGCGGCCACGCAGCCAGGCCCGGCGGCCCAGCTCGAACCGCTCCCAGAGCAGCGCGAGCAGGAAGAGCGGGACCGCCATGCCGAGGGCGTAGACGGCGAGCAACAGCCCGCCGTAGACCGGGCTGCCGCTGACCGCCGCCACGGTGAGGACGCTGCCGAGGATCGGTCCCGCGCAGAAACCGGCCAGTCCGTATACGGCGCCCAGCGCGTACACCGAGACGGCGGTGGTCGGACGGATCCGGCCGCTGAGCGCGGCGATCCGGCGCGAGGCGAAGCCCAGGCCGACGATCTGCGCGACGCCGAGCACGATGATCAGCCATCCGGCGCCGAGGACGAGCGCGTCGCGGTGGCTGTAGAAGAGCCGTCCGGCGTACGAGCCGGCGGCGCCGAGCGGGACCAGGGTGGTGGCCAGACCGGCGTAGAAGATGCCGGTGCGGGCCAACAGCCGCGAGGCGGAGTCGATGGAGTACGCGAAGAAGGCCGGCAGCAGCAGGGCGCTGCACGGGCTGACCAGGGCGAGCAGCCCGCCGAGGAAGGCCGCGAAGTAGCCGATGTCGGCCGTCATTCCGTGCCGCTTCCGTCGTCGGCGGCCCCGGTGCCCTGAGGCCGGGGCGTGGAGGCGCGGGCCTTCTCGGCCGCAGCCTCGATGACCTGGACGAAGGTCTCCGTCGGCTGGGCCCCGGCGATCGGGCGACCGTTGATCAGGAACGACGGGGTGGAGGCCGCGCCGATCTGGTAGCCCTGTTCCTGGTCCTTGCTCACCGCCGCGGAAGCGGCCGGGCTGTCCGCGTCGCGCGCGAACCGTTCGAGGTCGGCGACTCCGGCCTGCTGGGCGAGGGCCTTCAGCTGGGCCTTGCCGAACCCCTTCTCCATCACGCCCTCGGCGTACGCGGCGCGGTGGAACTCCCAGAAGCGGCCCTGCTGCCCGGCGGCCCAGGCGGCGCGGGCGGCGGCCTCGGACCCGGCGCCGAAGATCGGGAAGTTGCGCCACTCGATGCGCAGGGTGCCGTCCTCGACGTACTTCTTCACCAGGGCGGGTTCGGTTTCGCGGGCGAACTTCCCGCAGTAGCTGCACTTGAAGTCGGCGTACTCGATGAGGACGACGGGCGCGTCCACCCGGCCCAGCGCGAGCCGGTCACCGGCATCGCGCCGGGCGAGCTTCTCCAGCTCCGGGTAGACCTCGGCGTCCGGGTCCGCGGTGACATCGGCGGCCGAGGAGGAGGGCTCGGAGCGGTCGGGGGCGGTGGCCTGGTAGGAGACGAAGCCGAGCGCCGCGGCGGCGATCACGACCGCGGCCCCGTAGAGCAGCGGCTTCCTGCGGAACGTGCGCGACGGCTTGGCTCCGGGCCGGGGAGCGGGCTTGGACGCGCGCCCGGACTTGGAACTGGAACTGGAACTGGACATGCGGAACTCCGTACGGGTGGCGTGGAAGGAGAACGGGACGGCTGGCGGGGGCCGCCGTCTACACCCTCAGTACGGAGAGCTCCACGGGAGTGGGCGCGGCGGGTGCCGGGCCTCTCGGTCGTATCCGGACGCGCGGACCAACCGGCTCCGGGCCGGTCGCGACGGGCAGGCCCCATTCGGCGAGACCGGGTGCATGGTCGGACCCGGCGCGGGCCCGCCCCGGCAGGGCGGGCGCGTCGTCCGCGTTCCTGCTCTTGCCGCAGCCGGGGACGGGGTCGGGGTACGAATCCGAGTCCGGGGCCATGACCGCGTCGGCATCAGTGGCAGTCAGAGTGACAGCGGCAGTGGCAGTGACAGACGCGGCCGCGTCCACCGCCTCGGTGTCCGCGGAAGCCCTCCCGTCCGCAGAAGCCCCCGCGTCCCCGGAAGTCCTCGCGCCCCCGTCGGTCTCCGCGCCCACGGCCGCCCGCGCGGCCGGTCGGTCGTCGCCCGCGGCAGCCGCTCCCGGACCGCAGAACAGCGCCAGTACGACCGCGAGCACCGCCGTCAGGCAGCACCACTGCGCACGGGACACGGACACGAACACGGCGACCGGCCTTTCCGGACGGGAGCGACGGGGAGCGACGGGGTGACGGGGCGACGGAGCGACGCGCGGCAACGGGTGATCAGCTGCCGAAATGGTACGTGCTGTCGTCCCGCGCCCCCCGTGCCGTGGCACACGGCTCCCGCACCACCGGGCCCGTACGGCTCACGCACCGCACCACGCCCGGCTGCACGCCGCCGAGAGGTATGGGCTCACGTCCTGCCCTCCCGCTCGCGCGCCGCCGCGCCACGCCGGTACCGATGCCGACACCGTGACCCGGACCGCACGAAATACGTTCGCCGTTCCTCGGGCCCGAATGAGATCCTGGGGTCCGTATGTCTACTTCCTTCGCCGATCTCCAGTCCCGGCTCGAAGAGCTCTCGCTCCGCGACGCCCACCGGCTCGGCCGCCGTCTCGATGGGGCGCGCCGCATCCGCAAGCCCGAGGCCCGGCAGGCGGTGCTGGACGAGATCGCCACCGAGGCCGGAAAAGCGGCCGAACGGCTCGTGCTGCGCGCCGGGCGGGTCCCCGCCGTCTCGTACCCGGAACAGCTCCCGGTCAGCCAGAAGAAGGACGAGATCCTGGAGGCGATACGCGATCACCAGGTCGTGATCGTGGCCGGTGAGACGGGCTCCGGCAAGACCACGCAGATCCCGAAGATCTGCATGGAGCTGGGGCGCGGCGTCCGGGGCATGATCGGGCACACGCAGCCGCGCCGGATCGCGGCCCGTACGGTCGCCGAGCGCGTCGCCGACGAACTGCGGACCCCGCTGGGCGAGGCGGTCGGCTGGAAGGTCCGCTTCACCGACCAGGTGAACCCCGACGCGACGTTCGTCAAGCTGATGACGGACGGCATCCTGCTTGCCGAGATCCAGACGGACCGCGAGCTGCGCGCGTACGACACGATCATCATCGACGAGGCCCACGAGCGCTCGCTGAACATCGACTTCCTGCTCGGCTATCTGGCCAGGCTGCTGCCCAGGCGTCCGGACCTGAAGGTCGTCATCACCTCGGCGACGATCGACCCCGAGCGATTCGCGCGCCACTTCGGCGAGGCCCCGATCATCGAGGTCAGCGGGCGTACCTACCCCGTCGAGGTGCGCTACCGCCCGCTGCTGGAGGAAGCCACTGAAGACTCTGCCGACGCCGACCGGGACCAGATCACCGCGATCTGCGACGCCGTCGACGAGCTCCAGTCCGAGGGCCCCGGCGACATCCTCGTCTTCCTCTCCGGCGAGCGCGAGATCCGCGACACCGCGGACGCCCTGAACAAGCGGAACCTCCGCCACACCGAGGTGCTGCCGCTCTACGCCCGCCTCTCGCACGCCGAGCAGCACCGCGTCTTCCAGCGCCACACCGGCCGGCGGATCGTGCTGGCGACGAACGTCGCCGAGACCTCGCTGACCGTCCCCGGCATCAAGTACGTGATCGACCCGGGCACCGCCCGGATCTCCCGCTACAGCCACCGCACCAAGGTCCAGCGCCTCCCGATCGAGCGGATCTCGCAGGCCAGCGCCAACCAGCGCAAGGGCCGCTGCGGCCGTACGTCGGACGGCATCTGCATCCGGCTGTACTCCGAGGACGACTTCCTCACCCGCCCGGAGTTCACCGATCCCGAGATCCTGCGCACGAACCTCGCCTCCGTCATCCTCCAGATGACCGCGGCCGGCCTCGGCGACATCGAGCGGTTCCCCTTCATCGACCCGCCGGACCACCGCAACATCCGCGACGGCATCCAGCTCCTCCAGGAGCTCGGCGCGCTGGAGCAGGGCGAGAAGCCGGCCCAGGAGGCCCGCGCGGGCGAGCGGGAGGGACGGCCCGAGGGGAAGAAGGGGCAGCGCCTCACCCCGCTGGGCCGCAAGCTCTCGCAACTGCCGGTCGATCCGCGTCTGGCGCGCATGGTCATCGAGGCCGAGCACAACGGCTGCGTCCGCGAGGTCATGGTGATCGCCGCCGCGCTCTCCATCCAGGACCCGCGCGAGCGGCCCGCGGAGAAGCAGACGCAGGCCGATCAGCAGCACGCCCGCTTCAAGGACGAGACCTCCGACTTCCTCGCGTTCCTGAACCTGTGGCGGTACATCCGCGAGCAGCAGAAGGAGCGCGGCTCGTCCAGCTTCCGCCGGATGTGCAAGCAGGAGTACCTGAACTTCCTGCGCATTCGCGAATGGCAGGACATCTACGCGCAGCTGCGCACGGTCGTGAAGCAGATGGGCATCCAGCCCAACACGGAGGACGCGCCCGAGCAGTCGGTGCACGTCTCGCTGCTGGCCGGGCTGCTCTCGCACATCGGGCTCAAGGACACGGAGAAGAACGAGTACCTGGGCGCCCGCAACGCCAAGTTCGCGGTCTTCCCCGGTTCGGCGCTCTTCAAGAAGCAGCCGCGGTTCGTGATGTCGGCCGAGCTGGTCGAGACGTCCCGGCTGTGGGCGCGGGTCAACGCCAAGGTCGAGCCGGAGTGGATCGAACCGCTGGCCCAGCACCTGCTGAAGCACACCTACAGCGAGCCGCACTGGGAGAAGGACCAGGCGGCGGTGATGGCGTACGAACGCGTCACGCTGTACGGAGTGCCGATCGTCGTCCAGCGCAAGATCAATTTCGGCCGGATCGACGCCGAGACCTCCCGCGATCTCTTCATCCGTCACGCCCTGGTCGAGGGCGACTGGCGGACGCATCACCAGTTCTTCCACGACAACCGCAAGCTGCTCGGCGAGGTCGAGGAGCTGGAGCACCGCGCCCGCCGCCGCGACATCCTCGTGGACGACGAGACGCTCTTCGACTTCTACGACCAGCGCATCCCCGAGCACGTGGTCTCCGGGGCGCACTTCGACTCCTGGTGGAAGCACAAGCGCCGCGACGAGCCGGACGCGCTGGACTTCGAGCGCTCGATGCTCATCAACGAGAAGGCCGGGGCCGTCACCAAGGACGACTATCCGGACTCCTGGCGGCAGGGGAAGCTCAAGTTCCGGGTGACGTACCAGTTCGAGCCCGGCGCGGACGCCGACGGCGTGACCGTCCACATCCCGCTCCAGGTGCTCAACCAGGTCACCGCCGAGGGCTTCGACTGGCAGATCCCGGGCCTGCGCGAGGAAGTGGTCACGGAGCTGATCCGCTCGCTGCCCAAGCCGATACGCCGGCACTACGTCCCGGCTCCGAACTACGCGGAGAAGTTCCTGGACCGGGCCGTTCCGTCCGCCTCCGGCGGCCCGATGTCACAGCAGGAGCCGCTGACGGTCACGCTCGCGCGCGAGCTCCAGCGGATGGTCGGCGTCCCGGTCTCGGCGGACGACTTCGACCTGAGCCGCGTCCCGGACCACCTGAAGATCACGTTCCGGATCGTCGACGAGCGGCGCCGCAAGGTGGCCGAGGACAAGGACCTGGAGGCGCTGAGGCTCCGGCTGCGCCCCAAGGCCCGCCAGGCGCTCTCCAAGGCCGCGGCGGCCACCGCGGGCCCCTCGGGCGAGTCCGTCGAGCGTTCGGGCCTCACGGACTGGACGATCGGTACGCTGAACCGGGTCTTCGAGACCCGGAGGGCCGGCCAGCCGGTCAAGGCGTACCCGGCCCTGGTGGACCAGGGCGCGACCGTGGCCGTGCGTCTCTTCGACACCGAGGCCGAGCAGCAGCGCGCGATGTGGCTCGGCACCCGCAGGCTGATCATGCTGAACGTGCCGGTGAACCCGGCGAAGTTCGCCTCGGACAGGCTCTCGAACCAGCAGAAGCTGGCGCTGTCCGCCAATCCGCACGGTTCCGTGCAGGCGCTGTTCGAGGACTGCGCGACGGCCGCCGCCGACCGGCTGATCGGCGCGCACGGCGGCCCCGCCTGGGACGAGGAGTCGTACCGCAAGCTGTACGACAAGGTGCGCGCCGACCTTGTCGCGCTGACCGAGCACACCGTCAAGCAGGTGCAGCAGGTGCTGGCCGCCTGGCAGGCGTGCGAACGGCGGCTGAAGGCCACGAACAGCCTGGCCCTCGCCGCCAACGTCGCCGACGTGCGCAAGCAGCTCGCGGATCTCGTACCCGCGGGCTTCATCACCGCGACCGGGCTGCGCAGACTGCCCGACCTGATGCGGTACCTGGTCGCCGCCGACCGCCGGCTCCAGCAGATGCCGACGGCCGTCCAGCGCGACACCACGCGCATGGAGAAGGTGCACGAGATGCAGGACGAGTACGCCTGGCTGCTCGAACAGCTGCCCCAGGGCAGGCCCGTTCCGCAGGAGGTCCTGGACATCCGCTGGATGATCGAGGAGCTCCGGGTCAGCTACTTCGCGCACGCCCTGGGGACGGCCTACCCCGTCTCCGACAAGCGGATCGTGAAGGCGATCGACGCCGCGGCCCCCTGAGCTGGAGCGGGCGGCCGGAGCGGGCGGCCGGAGCGGTGACGGAGTGATCACCAGGAGCGAAGTCGACCGGACCCTCCGACCTGCTGTACAGTCTGTCTTCGCAGCCAGCCGCAAGGCAGCAGCGAAAACCTGGTCCTGTGGAGCAGTTTGGAGTGCTCGCCACCCTGTCAAGGTGGAGGCCGCGGGTTCAAATCCCGTCAGGACCGCAGTACGAAAGCCCGGATCCCTCGGATCCGGGCTTTCGCGCGTTCCGGCACGGTCGCCACCGACGACCACCCGGCCGACGGATCCGCCCCACCCACCCCGTCGTCCGCCATCCCCGCCCCCACCGCATCGGCCTTGAGCCACTACGCCGACCGGTCACGGCCACTGCAACAACCCCGGCCGCGGTCGCTCAGTAGCCGACACACCGTCAGGACCGCCTGAAGCCCACCACGGGGCCCGTGACGGCCTTTGAGGGCGGGTCGGCAGAATTCCTCCACCCTGCCCCCACAGGGCGCCAGAACGGCGATTCCTGGATCCAGGACGAAAGTCCCCCGACCGAGTGACCAACAGCAGGGCAATCCACACCCCGAAGGTGGCAGGCTCGAAGTGACGCGACTCATATGGTGTGACGGGAGTCACTAAATGAGTTTTGCGAAGAGGTGATCTTACGCCCTTCCTACAACCGCCGAATTTAATATGTGCAATTGCACCTGCCTGATGGCGGCGACGAAGGAGAGCGGCGGGTGCGGCACGAAAGCCGCCCGGGGGATGCCGCCGAATACCCCCGACCACCCTGACCCGACTTCTCCGGAAAGCCCGGCAACGGCCCCCGGAATCCCGTACGGAGGCACACGGTTCGACCCGCGTTCCCGCCTTGTAGCCAACCGGCCGCCCGGTTTTCAACAGCCCGGAACGGGCCCCTCGGCCCCCGGGCGACCCGGCACCGGCACAACGGCCGGCATCTCAGGAATCACGGGACTCCGGAGCTCCCGGCCCGCGCAGCTTCGAGACCCGGGAACCCCGGGGGCGCCACGGGCGGAACGCACGACGCCGCCCCGGAGAAGAAGCCCGAAGGGGCCTCTCCCGAGGCGGCGGAGCACAAAAAGAGATCGCGCCGGACCCGGCGGAGTCCAGCGCGATCGAACGACGTACCCGTATTGCACAGGTATGGCGCCCGTTGGGGCGGGCGCCCGTCATGTGGAGCCATGGGCGGGTCTGTACGGGCTGGGGGACCCGGGAACCCGGTTGTGACGCGGCGGCAGGGGGCGTGTCAGGCCTCGCTGCGCTGCTGCGGAATACCCGCCAGCAGTGCGCGGACCTCTGCCTCGCGGTAGCGGCGATGCCCACCGAGCGTGCGGATGGACGTGAGCTTCCCCGCTTTCGCCCAGCGGGTAACCGTCTTCGGGTCCACGCGGAACATCGTGGCGACCTCAGCCGGGGTCAGCAGCGGCTCGGCATCAGGGGTGCGAGCGGTCATGAGCGGCCTCCTCGGGAGAACCGAACCAATCTCGGTTCTTTCCTCTAAATTCTGCACCTTGACCCGCGTTGCCCGAAATGGCAGACGCGGGCCGAGTCGGTTATAGGACGAACGGCTTGTCCTCGGCACTACAACTACACCATCCGTCCAGCCACGTCGGCCAAACCGATGGAATTGCCCTCCCAGGTGTTCATCAGCGACGGAAGCCGATGGACCATGCCATAGCGGACGGTCACGCAGCCGTGACGATCAGTCACAGAGCGATCAGGAGTCACCAGACCCCCCATAGCGTGCAATGCAGAGCAATCCGCCCTCAGTTGGACGGAAGGAGCCCTCCCCGGACTCCTTGTCCTATTTTGGCACGAGGAGTAGGGAAGGACGCAAGAGCCCAGTTAGTGCAATCCATCACGCTTGAGAAAAAGGCCCGGTTCAGGACGTAGGTCCCATCGGCCTTTGAGGTATTGTTCCGCCTCTTCATCCCCACGTGTCACACGCCACAAAGGTTCAGACGCGGCAAGGTCGCATTCAGTTCGCGAATTGACGATCTCTTACGGCCCGCCAGCGTTCCGCCAGCCTCCCGTACGCCTCGCTCGCCCGATCGGTGTCACCGGCCCGCAGCGCCTCCACCCCCTCGGCCACGTCGGCGGCCGAATGGTCCGCGGCGAGCCGTTCCGCCGACAGGGCATGCACCAGGCCCGCGTAGTCCAGCTCCACCAGTGCCCGCGGATGGAACTCCTCCAGCCAGCGCCCCACCTCCACGAGCCCCTCGGTCAGCGGCCCCTCGTCCACGGTCTCGCGCAGGGTCCGCAGCGCCCTGGCCAGCCGGCGCCGGGCCTGGACCATCGGCGTCCGGTAGCGCAGCACCGGCGGCTCGCCGCCCTTGCCCGCCGCCGCGTACTCCCGCTCCTCGTCGGAGAAGAGCACGAACCAGCGCACCGGCACCTGCCACAGCGCGGTCAGGATCCAGGGCCTGGCGTCCGGGTTGCGCTCCGCCCACCGCTCGTGGTCCGCGACCGCCTGTCCGCGCACCACCGGCGGCAGCACCGCGTCCAGCACCGCCTCCGGGAACAGGTCCGCCAGCTCCCCCAGGGCCAGCCAGCCGCGCAGCCTGGTCCGCCACGGGCAGACGCACACCACGCCGTCCGCCTCGGCGACGAACGCGTCCGCGCTCTCGTGCGCCGGCACCCCGACCGGCGGCGTGGCCGCCAAGTCCGCGAGCGAACGGCGCAGTTCGTCCTGGGCCGTGGGGATGCGGGCGCGCCCGGCGTAGCGGGCCCAGTGGCTCCGCTCGGGCTCCGGGAAGGCGGCGAGCGGTTCGTACACCCGGAGGTAGGACGCGTACGGGACGAGCACCGAGGACACCACCGACATGCCGTAGATCGTGTCATGCCCGTACTCCTCCGGGGGGTGATCCTCGGCACCGGACCTGATCTACCTACGCGTAGGACTTACGCTCTTGCCCAGTCGGACCCGCCTGCCGGCCGGTCCACGGCCCTCCCCACCTTCAGGAGGGTCCTCCGCCGCTTCGTACTTGGGAGTCACCACAGTGACCGATGTGACCGGCGCGCCTGTCGATGTACTGCACACCCTGTTCCACTCGGACCAGGGGGGCCACGAGCAAGTCGTGCTCTGCCAGGACCGTGCCAGCGGCCTCAAGGCCGTGATCGCCATCCACTCCACCGCCCTGGGCCCGGCCCTCGGCGGTACCCGCTTCTATCCGTACGCCTCCGAGGAGGAGGCCGTCGCGGACGCGCTGAACCTGTCGCGCGGTATGTCCTACAAGAACGCCATGGCCGGTCTCGACCACGGCGGCGGCAAGGCCGTGATCATCGGCGATCCGGAACGGATCAAGTCCGAGGAACTGCTGCTGGCCTACGGCCGGTTCGTGGCCTCGCTCGGCGGCCGGTACGTGACCGCCTGCGACGTCGGCACCTACGTCTCCGACATGGACGTCATCGCCCGCGAGTGCCGCTGGACCACCGGCCGCTCCCCCGAGAACGGCGGTGCCGGCGACTCCTCGGTGCTCACCGCGTTCGGCGTTTTCCAGGGCATGCGGGCCTCCGCGCAGCATCTCTGGGGCGACCCGACGCTCCGTGGCCGAAAAGTAGCGGTCGCCGGAGTCGGCAAGGTCGGTCACCACCTGGTCGAGCACCTGCTGTCGGACGGTGCCGAGGTCGTGATCACGGACGTGCGCGAGGAATCCGTCCGCCGTATCACCGACAAGCACCCCGAGGTGAGCGTCGCCGCGGACACCGAGGCGCTGATCCGCACCGAGGGCCTGGACATCTACGCCCCGTGCGCGCTCGGCGGCGCGCTGAACGACGACTCCGTGCCCGTGCTCACCGCCAAGGTGGTGTGCGGCGCGGCCAACAACCAGCTCGCGCACCCCGGCGTGGAGAAGGACCTCGCGGACCGGTCGATCCTGTACGCACCCGACTATGTGGTGAACGCGGGCGGTGTGATCCAGGTCGCGGACGAGCTGCACGGCTTCGACTTCGACCGGTGCAAGGCCAAGGCGTCGAAGATCTTCGACACCACGCTCGCCATATTCGCACGTGCGAAGGCGGACGGCATTCCGCCGGCGGCCGCGGCCGACCGGATCGCCGAGCAGCGGATGGCCGAGGCGCGCCGCGCCTGACGACCGGGAACGGCGTGGGGCGACAGAGCCCGACATGAAGTGACTATGCGTGACAGGAGCGTGACACAGCGTCCCGCGACCTGTGATCCGTCGGCCGGCGTGAGACTTCTCTCGCCGGTCGGCGGGTCGCATGCCAGGAAGAGGTTAAAATCGCAGTTGACCAGCGAGGACAGGGCTTCTCGCAGGTCCTCTTCCGGGGCGCCCGATACGGGCGGCGTACCGTATGGCCGCGGAAGCAGGTACCGTTAAAGCCCTACGGGCACGGTCTCTCGGATGAGAGGCCGTCCTGAAACATGAACGCGTGTCAAGACTCTGGGGCCGTCGAGCCCCGTCACCGAGGGGGTCGAGCCATGGGGCGCGGCCGGGCAAAGGCCAAGCAGACAAAGGTCGCCCGCCAGCTGAAGTACAGCACCGGCGGGACTGACCTGTCGCGTCTGGCCAATGAGCTGGGCGCATCGTCTTCAAGTCAGCCACCGAACGCGGAGCCGTTCGAGGACGAGGAAGACGACCCGTACGCGCGGTACGCGGATCTGTACAACACCGACGACGAGGACGAGGACGAGGACGACAAGTCCGGTCCTGCGTCAAAGCGCCGCGGCGCTTGACCTCGCGCTGACACATCAACCCGGTCCGGGCTTCCCGGACCGGGTTCTGTGCTACCCCGATCCGGAGACCGCCGGTTCGGCGACCACCGATCCGGTAACCGCTGGTTCGGCGGCTGCCGGGACCCGACGGCCATGGGTACGACGGCCGACCGGGTGACCAGGTAGCCCCGGTCACCGGCCCGCCCCCGCACTACGCTGCGTAGTCACCCACCAGCTCCGCACCGGAGGTGTGCTCGCCGCGTTCGACGATCTCGCCCGCGACCCAGGAGTCGACCCCGCGGTCGGCCAGTGTGGTCAGGGCCACGTCGACGGATTCGGCGGGGACGACGGCGATCATGCCGACCCCCATGTTCAGCGTCTTCTCCAGCTCCAGCCGCTCGACCCGGCCGAGGGTGCCGACCAGGTCGAAGACCGCGCCGGGCGTCCAGGTGGAGCGGTCCACCCGGGCGTGCAGGTGGTCGGGGACGACCCGGGCCAGGTTGTTGGCCAGGCCGCCGCCGGTGACGTGGCTGAAGCCGTGTACCTCCGTCGTGCGGGTGAGGGCCAGGCAGTCCAGCGAGTAGATCCGGGTGGGCTCCAGGAGCTCCTCGCCGAGGCTGCGGCCGAACTCCTCGACCTCGCGGTCCAGCGCCCAGCCGGCCCGGTCGAAGAACACGTGCCGGACGAGCGAGTACCCGTTGGAGTGAAGACCGGACGACGCCATGGCGATCACCACGTCACCCTTGCGGATGCGATCCGGGCCGAGCAGCCGGTCGGCCTCGACCACGCCCGTACCGGCGCCCGCGACGTCGAAGTCGTCCGGGCCCAGCAGTCCGGGGTGCTCGGCGGTCTCGCCGCCGACCAGGGTGCAGCCCGCGAGGACACAGCCCTCGGCGATGCCCTTCACGATCGCCGCGACCCGCTCGGGGTACACCTTGCCGACGCAGATGTAGTCGGTCATGAAGAGCGGCTCGGCTCCGCAGACGACCAGGTCGTCGACGACCATGCCGACGAGGTCGCGGCCGATGGTGTCGTACACGCCCGTCTTGCGGGCGAGGTCGACCTTGGTGCCGACGCCGTCGGTGGCGGAGGCGAGCAGCGGACGCTCGTAGCGCTTGAGGGCGGAGGCGTCGAAGAGGCCGGCGAATCCGCCGAGGCCGCCGAGGCCCTCGACCTCGGGACGGCGGGTCTTCTTCACCCATTCCTTCATCAGCTCTACGGCGCGGTCGCCGGCCTCGATGTCGACGCCCGCTGCCGCGTAGGAAGCACCTGTTGTCTCAGACATGGCCTGGGATCTTTCGTGTGGAGATACGGGGCTGGTGGGCCAGGGGGTACGACCGGCCGTCACGGACGACGCAGGGCGTCGGACGCGGCGGTCGCCGCAGGGCCTGCCGCCAGCTCGGTCTCCAGCAGTTGCTTGCCGAGCAGCTCCGGGTCCGGCAGCTCCATCGGGTACTCACCGTCGAAGCAGGCGCGGCACAGGTTCGGCTTGGCGATCGTCGTCGCCTCCACCATCGCGTCGAGGGAGATGTACGCGAGCGAGTCCGCGCCCATCGACGCGCCGATCTCCTCGACCGTCATCCCGTTGGCGATCAGCTCGGCGCGGGTCGCGAAGTCGATGCCGAAGAAGCAGGGCCACTTGACCGGCGGGGACGAGATCCGGATGTGGATCTCGGCGGCGCCCGCCTCGCGGAGCATCCGGACCAGGGCGCGCTGGGTGTTGCCGCGGACGATCGAGTCGTCGACGACGACGAGACGCTTGCCCTTGATGACTTCCTTGAGCGGGTTCAGCTTGAGGCGGATGCCCAGCTGGCGGATGGTCTGCGACGGCTGGATGAAGGTCCGGCCGACATAGGCGTTCTTCACCAGACCGGCGCCGAAGGGGATGCCGCTGGCCTCCGCGTAGCCGATGGCGGCTGGGGTGCCGGACTCCGGGGTCGCTATGACCAGATCGGCCTCGACCGGGGCCTCGGCGGCCAGCCTGCGGCCCATCTCCACGCGGGAGAGGTAGACGTTGCGCCCGGCGATGTCGGTGTCGGGGCGGGCCAGGTAGACGTACTCGAAGACGCAGCCCTTGGGCTTCGCTTCCGCGAAACGCGAGGTGCGCAGTCCGTTCTCGTCGATGGCGACGAGTTCGCCCGGCTCGATCTCGCGGACGAAGCTGGCGCCGCAGATGTCGAGGGCGGCGGTCTCGGAGGCCACCACCCAGCCGCGCTCCAGGCGGCCGAGGACCAGCGGGCGGATGCCCTGCGGGTCACGGGCGGCGTAGAGGGTGTGCTCGTCCATGAAGACGAGCGAGAACGCGCCCTTGACGTCCGGGAGCACCTTCGCGGCGGCCTGCTCGATGGTGAGCGGCTTGCCGTCGTCGTCGGTCTGGCCGGCGAGCAGCGCGGTCACCAGGTCGGTGTCGTTCGTCGCGGCGACCTGGGTGGCGCGGCCGTCCTTGCGGGGAAGGTCCGCGACCATCTCGGCGAGCTGGGCCGTGTTGACCAGGTTGCCGTTGTGTCCCAGGGCGATCGAGCCGTGCGCGGTGGCACGGAACGTCGGCTGCGCGTTCTCCCAGACCGAGGCTCCGGTCGTGGAGTAGCGGGCATGGCCGACCGCGATATGGCCCTGGAGGGATCCCAGGGATGTTTCGTCGAAGACCTGCGAGACCAGTCCCATGTCCTTGAAGACCAGGATCTGGGACCCGTTGCTCACTGCGATGCCCGCGGACTCCTGTCCACGGTGCTGCAGGGCATACAGTCCGAAATAGGTGAGCTTGGCGACCTCTTCGCCGGGAGCCCAGACACCGAAGACGCCGCATGCGTCCTGGGGGCCCTTCTCTCCGGGGAGCAGGTCGTGGCTGAGTCGTCCATCACCACGAGGCACGCCACCGAGTGTAGGCGAGATCGACCACTGGTCCGAATTCGGGATACCGCGGCGGACCACCGTGGAGGCGCTTCCGGACGTGGTCCGAAGCCCCTACCGACCGGTTACGCGGAGTGAGCACCCAGCCTCGTGAGAGGCGCGCGGGACGAGGTACGGATCGGCCACAGGGCGGCGGCAACGCGGATCAGCGCGGCGATAACGGCGATTTCCGGCCACCCGGGCCGGGTATGCGCCGGGACCGTATGGTGGCGCTCGGTGAACCGGCCGACGGTCCGGCGCGGAATCCGGCCGAACGCGCGTTTCGTGGCGAGGCTCACACCACAAGGCGGTCGGACGTGTCGGATCCCGGCGCGTCCGGGACCGCTTCGCGGCCGTCGGCCCGCGCGGCGGCCGGTTCGGGGGCGGGTGTTCGCGGGCGGGTGCATCCCTCGCCAACGGGTTTAGGGGTGGGGGCATCCCACGCCGAGAGGTCTCGGGACCGGATCGCGAAGGCGCCCAGACCGTGCGCGAGCAGCCGGTGCTCACCGCACCGGACGGTTCCGGGGCCGGCGCCTCCCGGCCCCTCGGAGCGCGCGATCACTCGCCGGGTTCCCAGGCCGTGGCGCCGAGCGACGCGTCGTTCTCCGAGGCGAGGGTCAGGGTGCGCTCGTCGACCCGGTACGTCGTCCGCCCGTCCAGGATCGCCAGCAGTGCCTGTTCCAGCTTCGCCCGGGGCGTGGGGCACGACATCTTGGTCGTCTCGACGGCGTCGAACGTGATCGTGGAACCGGACACGGTGGCGCCGCCGCGGAACTGGTTGCAGCCGAGACTCCCCGTGGCGCCGCCCTTGGTGTCGATCGTGAAGTGGGCGCCGTCCGGGACCTCGGCCCGTTTCCCCCCGACCGTCACCGAGTCCACGTCCCAGCGGACACCCGTGACGGGCGGGCCGGTCCGTGTGGCGCCGCCGCCCGTGCCGTCGCCGCCCTCGCCCGCCGCCCCGGGGCCGTCACGGTCGTCGGACGGGCTGGTCGTCCGCGTACCGCAGGCGGCCAGGACGGCGAGGAGGACCAGGGTCACCGAGGCTGTGCGTCGAGTGCGCATGGCCCTGTGACGGGCGGGGCGGCGGGCCGGTTCCCGGCCAAGGGCTAACCCAGCGCGCCGGCGCGCGTCGCCCGTCGCCCCGGTGAGCGGGCTCCTCACCTCATCAGGGGCAGGAGGGCGGAGAGGTCGGCCCGCTCGCCGCTCGCGGCCACCCGCGCCTCGTCGAGGGCGTGCGCCCATTCCGTACGGCCGGTGGCGAGCCTGATCCAGGTGAGCGGATCGGTCTCGACGACGTTGGGCGGCGTACCGCGGGTGTGCTTGGGGCCCTGCACGCACTGGACCACGGCGAAGGGCGGGACACGCACCTCGACCGAGCCGCCCGGCGCCTTCTCCGCGAGAGCGTCGGCGAGCAGCCGCGTGCAGGCGGCGAGCGCCTGCCGGTCGTACGGGATGTCGAGGCCGGTCGCCGCGTTCAGGTCGTCGGTGTGCACGACGAGCTCGACGGCACGGGTGACGAGGAAGTCCGTCAGCCGCATCGCCCCGGCCGGTGTGGGCAGCAGCCGTTCGTCGCCCGTGCGCGGCACCCGTTCCTCGAACCGCTCGACGGCCTCGCCGAACAGGGCGTCCAGGTCGGAATGCTCGGCGGCGAGCGCCCTGGTACCGGCGGCGATCCGCTCGGCGTGATCGGCCGTGGTGAGCGGCCAGGCGAGAAGCGTCGGTGCGGGTTTCGGGGCGGCGGGTGCGGACCGCTCCGGCTCCCGGGCGACCTGCGAGAACGCCAGGACCACGTGGGCGGCGAGTTCGCGTACGGTCCAGTCGCCGAGCCGGGTCGGCAGCGCGAGCTGCTCGGGCGTCAGGACACGGACGGCTTCCCGGACATGGCCGAACTGCGCCAGGACCGCGTCGCGGGTCCGGGCCGGATCGTAGCGGCGGGCACGTTTCTGGGACGGCGGCATGTCCGGGAGCCTACGGCCCTCGACCGGCTTACGACCTCGTCCACGATTGTCAGCGGCATCGCGGTGTCCGGGACCTCCGCCTCCGGCGTTGTCGTCAGTCCCCGACGCTCCTTCCCAAGCTCTCAGCTGCGTTCGAGCAGGGGAGACCCCATCCGACTGCCTCCTCCGCCTTGGATTCGAAGGCCCCAGACGCCGCTCCTTCCGCCACTGCCAATCGTGGACGAGGTCGTTACGAGGGGCCACGGCCCGCGGGCCCGGGCGCCGACGGCGGAGGGACGGCAGGTGACGACGGGCCGGGGCGGGGCGACGGGCCGGAGCGGCGCCGTCTCAGTGCCGGATCGCGAAGGCGCCCAGACCGTGCGCGAGCAGGTCGAAGCCCCGCTCCGCGAGCGCGACGGCGTCCCCGGCGATCGCGTCCGCCAGTTCGCCCGCCAGCAGCCGCAGTTGGTTCGCGTGGATGAGGGAGTTGCGCGTGCTGATCAGCTGGGCCGCCGCGATCCGGGCGATGGGCGGCTCCTCTCCCTCCTCGGTCAGGACGTGGGCGAGCAGCTCGTGAGAGCGCAGGGAGAGCGCGTGCGCGCGGATCAGGAGGGCCGGCGTCTCCTGGATCAGCCGACGCATGTCGAGCACCATCGGCACATCGCTCATGCCGACCGAGGGGTCGCGGCGCTCGATGGCGGCCAGGAACTGCACGCGCACGGCGGACAGGGCGGATTCGCCGGGGGCCCGGTCCCGCACCACCCCCGCGACATCGCCGATGTGTTCCGCCATCGGCGCGAGGACCAGGTCCTCCTTGCCCGCGAAGTAGTTGAAGACCGTCATCTTCGACACCTCGGCCGCCTCGGCGATCTCGGCGACCGACACCTTGTCGAAGCCGCGCTCGGCGAAGAGTTCGGTGGCCGCGGCCAGCAGACGGTGGCGCGTCTGGAGCTTCTTGCGCTCCCGCAGGCTCATCCCCTCGGTCATGCCGTCACTGTACCAGGATGAAAGTTAAACCGAGAGTAATTATTGCCCAGGTAAATCTCTACATGCCCGCACCGCACGTACGGGACCCGTACGCACCCGCGTACGGACCAGGGCTGCGGCCCCGCCCCCGGTGACGGGGCGGGGCCGCAGCCCTCGGAAACGGACCGCCGTCAGGCGAGCAGACCCGGAATGGTCTCCTCGTGCGCGGTGCGCAGCTCGCTCAGCGGGATGCCGAACTCGCCCTGGACCTCGATCTCGTCGCCGTCCACGACACCGATCCGGGCGACGGGCAGACCGCGCGCGCCGCACATGTCGTTGAAGCGGAGCTCCTCGCTGCGCGGCACGGAGACGATCGCGCGCCCCGCCGACTCGGAGAAGAGGAACGTGAACGCGTCCAGACCGTCCGGCACGACCAGTCGGGCGCCGTTCCCGCCGCGCAGGCAGGACTCCGTGACCGCCTGGATCAGGCCGCCGTCGGAGAGGTCGTGCGCCGCGTCGATCATGCCGTCGCGGGAGGCCGAGATCAGGATCTCGGCGAGCAGCTTCTCCCGCTCCAGGTCCACCTGGGGCGGCAGGCCGCCCAGGTGCCCGTGGACGACCTCGGACCATGCCGAGCCGCCGAACTCCTCGCGCGTCTCGCCCAGCA
The DNA here is from genome assembly GCF_042892615.1 of Streptomyces sp. NPDC001750. Taxonomy (NCBI): domain Bacteria; kingdom Bacillati; phylum Actinomycetota; class Actinomycetes; order Kitasatosporales; family Streptomycetaceae; genus Streptomyces; species Streptomyces sp. NPDC001750. The sequence goes on from NZ_JBIAUE010000010.1 coordinate 53,564, forward strand.
GGTAGAGGAGCTGGCCCTCCTGCGCGAACGCGACCGGCGTGCGCCGGGAGACGTCGTCGATCACACCGAGCACCGCGACGACCGGCGTCGGGTGGATCGCCGTCTCGCCGGTCTGGTTGTACAGCGACACGTTGCCGCCGGTGACCGGGGTGCCCAGCGCCAGACAGCCGTCCGCGAGACCGCGGGTGGCCTCGGCGAACTGCCACATGACGTCCGGGTCCTCGGGCGAGCCGAAGTTCAGGCAGTCCGAGACGGCGAGCGGCTTGGCGCCGGTGGCGGCGACGTTGCGGTACGCCTCCGCCAGCGCGAGCTGCGCGCCGGTGTACGGGTCGAGCTTGGCGTACCGGCCATTGCCGTCGGTCGCCATGGCCACGCCCAGGTTCGACTTCTCGTCGATCCGGACGATGCCGGCGTCCTCGGGCATCGCGAGCACGGTGTTGCCCTGCACGAACCGGTCGTACTGGTCGGTGATCCAGGCCTTCGACGCCTGGTTCGGGTGCGCGACCAGCTTGAGGACCTGCTCGCGCAGCTCGGCGCCGTCCGCCGGACGGGCCAGCTCCCCCGCGTCGTCCGCCTGGAGCGCGTCCTGCCAGGACGGGCGGGCGTACGGGCGGTGGTAGGTCGGGCCCTCGTGGGCCACCGAACGCGGCGGAACGTCCACGATCTGCTCGCCGTGCCAGAAGATCTCCAGGCGCTCGCCCTCGGTCACCTCACCGATGACGGTGGCGATGACGTCCCACTTCTCGCAGATCTCCAGGAAGCGGTCGACGTGCTGCGGCTCGACGATCGCGCACATGCGCTCCTGCGACTCGCTCATGAGAATCTCCTCGGGCGAGAGCGAGGAGTCGCGCAGCGGCACGGTGTCCAGCTCGACGCGCATGCCGCCGGAGCCGGCGGAGGCCAGCTCGGACGTGGCGCAGGAGAGTCCGGCGCCGCCGAGGTCCTGGATGCCCGCGACGAGCTTCTCCCGGAAGACCTCCAGGGTGCACTCGATGAGGAGCTTCTCCTGGAACGGGTCGCCGACCTGGACGGCGGGGCGCTTGGCGGGCTTCGTGTCGTCGAAGGTCTCGGAGGCCAGCACCGAGACACCGCCGATGCCGTCGCCGCCGGTGCGGGCGCCGTAGAGGATCACCTTGTTGCCGGGGCCGGACGCCTTGGCCAGGTGGATGTCCTCGTGCTTCATCACACCGATGCAGCCGGCGTTGACCAGCGGGTTGCCCTGGTAGCAGGCGTCGAAGACGACCTCGCCGCCGATGTTCGGCAGGCCGAGGCAGTTGCCGTAGCCGCCGATGCCCGCGACGACGCCCGGCAGGACACGCTTGGTGTCGGGGTGGTCCGCGGCGCCGAAGCGCAGCGGGTCGACGACCGCGACCGGGCGGGCGCCCATGGCGAGGATGTCGCGGACGATGCCGCCGACGCCGGTCGCCGCGCCCTGGTAGGGCTCGATGTACGAGGGGTGGTTGTGCGACTCGACCTTGAAGGTGACCGCGTAACCCTGGCCGACGTCGACCACACCGGCGTTCTCGCCGATGCCGACGAGCATCGCGTCGTTGGCGGGGGCCTTCTCGCCGAACTGCTTGAGGTGGACCTTGCTGCTCTTGTAGGAGCAGTGCTCGGACCACATCACGGAGTACATGGCGAGCTCGGCGCCGGTGGGACGGCGGCCCAGGATCTCGCGGATCCGGGCGTACTCGTCCTCCTTGAGGCCGAGCTCCTGCCAGGGCTGCTCGACGTCCGGGGTCCCGGCCGCGTGCTTGACCGTATCCAGGCTCATGCGTTGACCAGCTTCTTGATGATCGAGGTGAAGAAACCGAGACCGTCGGTGCGGCCGGTTCCGATCAGCGGCTCGACGGCGTGCTCCGGGTGCGGCATCAGGCCGACGACGTTGCCCTCGGCGTTGGTGATGCCCGCGATGTCGCGCAGCGAGCCGTTCGGGTTCGTGTCCAGGTAGCGGAAGGCGACCCGGCCCTCCGCCTCCAGCTCGTCGAGCACGCGCTCGTCGGCGACGTACCGACCGTCCATGTTCTTGAGCGGTACGGAGATCTCCTGGCCCGCCTCGTAGTCCGAGGTCCAGGCGGTCTCCGCGTTCTCGACGCGGAGCTTCTGGTCGCGGCAGATGAAGTGCAGGTGGTTGTTCCGCAGCATCGCGCCGGGCAGCAGGTGCGCCTCGGTCAGGATCTGGAAACCGTTGCAGATGCCGAGCACCGGCATCCCCGCACGGGCCTGCTCGATGATCGTCTCCATGACGGGCGAGAAGCGCGAGATCGCACCGGCCCGCAGATAGTCGCCGTAGGAGAAACCACCGGCCAGGATGACCGCGTCGACCTGGTGCAGGTCCTTGTCGCGGTGCCACAGCGACACGGGTTCGGCGCCCGCGACGCGTACGGCCCTCAGGCTGTCCTGGTCGTCGAGCGTGCCGGGAAAGGTGACGACTCCGATTCGGGTGTTACTGCGGCCCGAAGGGCCTCCCTCACGGGTGGTGGTGGGAGACGGGCGGGAAGTCACTTGGACTCCTCGGCCTTCTCCACCTTCACGGTGAAGTCCTCGATGACGGTGTTGGCGAGGAAAGTCTCGGCCATCTCATGAATGCGATCGAGGGCGGCGTCGTCGACCGGCCCTTCGACCTCCAGCTCGAAACGCTTTCCCTGACGTACGTCCGCGATTCCCTCGAAGCCGAGACGGGGCAGTGCGCGCTGCACCGCCTGTCCCTGCGGGTCGAGGATCTCGGGCTTGAGCATGACGTCGACTACGACGCGTGCCACTGGCACTCCCGTGTGGTGTGGTGCGACTGGTTCTCCGGGGGGCTCCCCTGACCCCCGCAGCTTCCCTCAGCGTACCTGGCCCGAAATTCTACGCGAGTAGATGTCTGAGTGCCCGATCACGACGGGATATCGGTCACGACAACACCCGAGGAAAAATCTGCGAAAAGATTCCTCACCGAAGACACACATAGAAGTGTGACACGCGGAGAGAATTAGCCCGACTTCACAATGCGGCGCCGACCGCTGTACAAATGATTACCGGGGAATGCAGCATTGCCTCCCGAACAGTCGACACCGGTCGGCCGAACGGTCGATACCGGCGATACCGGTCGACGCGTATCCGCCCGAAGGGCTCACATCCGCCCGACGGCCGGAAGGCCGACATCGGCGCACGCCAAACGCGCCGACGCCGTAGGAAAGGACCGATATCCGTGGCTCAGCGCGTAGTAGTCACGCTCTTCGACGACATCGACGGGGGCGCAGCGGCGGAAACGGTCACCTTCGCCCTGGACGGGAAGTCGTACGAGATCGACCTCAATGCTTCCAACGCAAAGAAACTGCGCAAGGCCCTGGCGCCGTACGTGTCGGCGGGCCGGAAGCAGACAAATGTCGGCAAGCGCGGCAGGAAGCCCGAGTCGTACCGGCACACCTCGCTCGAACCCGACCCGGCAGCCGTCCGCGCCTGGGCCCGCTCGCACCAGATGGAGGTGCCGGCCCGCGGCCGGATCCCCAAGAAGGTCTACGAGGCGTTCCGCGCGGCCGGTTGAGAAGCCCGGGCGAGACATCCGGACGACCGGCCGGCCGGGCCGCCGGAGCCCCTTACGGCCCGGTCGGGCGTCGGGGCGCGACGGGCCGATGGTCGCCGGGCCCGCCCCGTGCGACCGTCAGGACGACCCGCGGGGCCGTCCCGACGAGCCCTCGCGGCCACCGACTTGCGCTGCACCCCCGCAGGTCGGCTAAAGTCTGGAGCACGCCGAAGGGCAAGGCCGAAAAGCCAAACCCCAAGCAGCGTGCGGGTGTAGTTCAGTAGTAGAACATCCCCCTTCCAGGGGGAAGGCGCAGTGTGCAATTCCTGTCACCCGCTCTGCACCACTCCTACCAGCCATTGCAGTGGATCAGGTAGAGTAGTGCTCGCACCGCCCGGAAGTACTTCCTGCAAGGAGTACGATGGCGGAAGTAATGCGGACGTGGCTCAGTTGGTAGAGCATCACCTTGCCAAGGTGAGGGTCGCGAGTTCGAATCTCGTCGTCCGCTCTTGATAGGAATGAAGGCCCCCGGTCGAAGTCGACCGGGGGCCTTCTTCGTGATCTCTTTCAAGAAGCACCCGATTCCGGTACGGGCATCCGATCCCGGCAGCGCCATGACGTTTGTCATGACCAGTGATGACAGCTCGCACTGCTCACGGCGATGGGCCTGCGGAAGCCTGTGGGCATGAAGCCTGTAGGTACGAGGAGAGACCACAAGACCGACGCCCGCGCGGGTGCCGGCGACCACGCGGGCGGCTCCGGAACAGACCTCACCGCGACGGACGGCGCTGTGGCGGACGGCGCTGTGGCGGACATCACATCCCGCCCGGTCACCGGGGCCGCGACCGGTGGTACGACCGCTTCGGCGAGCGGTGCCGCGACCAGTGTCGGCGCGATGTCCGCGGCCGGTGCCGCGGCGCCCGACTCCGTGATCGAGGCGGGCGGGGTGCGGCGGCGCTACGCCGACGACTTCGAGGCCGTCGCCGGCGTCTCCTTCTCGGTCGGGCGCGGCGAGCTCTTCGCCCTGCTCGGCACGAACGGCGCCGGGAAGACGTCCACCGTCGAACTCCTGGAGGGGCTGGCGGCTCCCGACGGCGGCACCGTGCGCGTGCTCGGCCACGACCCGTACCGCGAGCGCGCCGCCGTCCGGCCGCGGATCGGGGTGATGCTCCAGGAGGGCGGCTTCCCGTCCGAGCTGACCGTCACCGAGACCCTGCGGATGTGGGCGGGCTGCACCAGCGGCGCCCGGCCGACCGGCGAGGCGCTGGACCTCGTCGGGCTCGCCCACCGGGCGCGCGTACGGGTCAAGCAGCTCTCCGGCGGCGAACGGCGCCGTCTGGACCTCGCGCTTGCGCTGCTCGGCCGTCCCGAGGTGCTGTTCCTGGACGAGCCGACCACGGGACTCGACGCCGAGGGGCGGCGGGAGACCTGGGAGTTGGTACGGGCACTGCGCGACGGCGGCACCACCGTCCTGCTCACCACGCACTATCTGGAAGAGGCGGAGAGCCTCGCCGACCGGCTGGCGATCATGCACCGGGGCCGGATCGTGACGGCCGGCACGCCCGCCGAGGTGACGGCCTCCCGCCCCGCCCGCATCCGTTTCGAGCTGCCCGAGGACGTACCGGCGGCCCGGCTCCCGCTGTCTCTGCGGGCGGCGGCCGACGGGCGCAGGATCGAGATCCGCACCCACGCCTTGCAGGACTCGCTCACCGAACTGCTGCTCTGGGCGCGGGAGTCGGACGTGCTGCTGCACGGGCTCGACGCCCGGTCGGCCTCGCTCGAAGAGGCGTTCCTCGACATCGCGCACAGCGTGTCGGCCTCCGGGGCGGAGGACCCCTGGACGTCGGCCTCCGAGACACGGAAGGCGGCTGCCGCATGACCGGCGCGACGACGGACGAACGGCGTACGGCAGCACCCGGGCACCGCGCCCCGGCGGCCGGGCGGCGCACGACGGCGGCGGGGCGGCTGCGGGCACTCGGACACGCCGAGCTCGTCCTGCTGGCCCGGAACCGGACGGCGGTCTTCGTCGCCCTGCTGGTGCCCCTGGCGATGGTCCTGGCGATGAAGACGACGCTGGAGCGGATCGACCTGGGCGGAACCGGGCTCACCGTCACCGGGCTGGCGCTCACCGGCGGCATCGGCATGGTGCTGATGCAGGTGGTGTACATGAACCTGGTCTCCGCGTACGTCGCACGGCGCGAGGACCTGGTCCTGAAGCGGCTGCGCACGGGCGAGGTCACCGACTGGGAGATCCTCACCGGGACGGCGCTGCCGTCGGTCGCGCTGGCTCTGGCGCAGACCGTGCTGGTGGTGCTGGCCGGTGCCGCGGTCTTCGATGTCGGAGCGCCGGAACGGCCGGACCTGTTCCTCGCGGGCCTGCTGTCGGGGTCGGTACTGCTGGCCGCCCTGGCCGCCGTCACCTCCGTCGCGACCCGGACGGTGCAGACCTCGCAGATCACCACCCTGCCGCTCTTCCTCGTCTCGATGATCGGCTCGGGGCTCTTCGTACCGCTGGAGGTCCTGCCGGACCGGGTGGCGTCCGTGTGCGAGCTGCTGCCGATGACCGGCGTGATGACCCTCGTGCGGGCGGGCTGGCTGGGCGGGTCCGACGGGGCCGACCTGCTCACGGCCGGGCTCGTCGCACTGGCCTGGACCGTTTTCGCCGTGTTTGCTGTGCGGCGGTGGTTCCGTTGGGAGCCCCGACGCTGACCGATGATTCACCGGCGGAGGACGGCCGTGGGGGCGGGTATGTGGGACTGGCGACGCAGCTGGCGGGAACGCAGCAAACTGGAGCGGATCGACCTGTATTCGCGGGTGACCATCTCGGTGATCCCCTGGCTGTTCACCTTGTCATGGGGGATTGTGCCCTTCGGCGCGGATCTCCGCCGCACGCCGCTGCCGACCGCGCTCGGAGCCGCGTTCCTGCTGCTGAGTCTCGTGCAGTGCCTGCTGAGCAACCGGAATGTCCGGCCCTCGTACCTGAACTACCTCGGTACCGCCCCCTTCCCCCTGCGGCGGCAGTCGGCACCCCTGGCGCTGATGCTGCTGAATCTGGGCATCCTGGCGACGCTGGTCGGTCTGGACGGGATCGGGACGGGAGGGCTGGTCCTGACGGTCATGAACGTCCCGATGCCGTTCGTGATCACGCAGGTCCTGCTGGTCCCGGTCCGCACCTTCCTGCTCCAGTCGCTCGCCCTCGCCGTGCTGAACGTCGGCGTGTTCGCCGCGGTCGGCGTGCGGGGCGGCACGCTGGCCGGGTTGGCTCCGGCGACGCTCTTCGGGGCACTGCTGGTACTGATCTCCGTACGACCCAGCGTCTGGAGCATGAGCGTGATGTGGCAGGCCGAGGAGGCCCGGGACCTGCAGGCGCGGCTGGCGGTCGCCGAGGAGCGGCTGCGGTTCGGCCGGGACATGCACGACGTCCTGGGCCGGAACCTCGCCGTGATCGCGCTGAAGAGCGAGCTGGCGGTGGAACTGGCGCAGCGCGGCAAGCCTGCGGCCGTGGACCAGATGGTCGAGGTGATGCGTATCGCGCGCAGCTCCCAGCAGGAGGTGCGGGATGTCGTGCGCGGATACCGGGAGGCCGATCTGGTCACGGAACTGGCCGGTGCCCAGGGGGTGTTGAGGGCCGCCGGGATCGAGTGCGAGGTCGCGGGGGACGCGGGCGCGGAACTGCCCGCGCCCGTACGGTCGGCGCTGGGCTGGGTCGTACGGGAGGCGGCGACCAATGTGCTGCGGCACGGGGACCCTCGGCACTGCACCATCCGGCTGCGGACGGCGGCCGACGCCGCGGTGCTGGAGGTGGAGAACGACGGGGCGCCGCACTCGGCCGAGACGGCGGGCGGCCCCACCGACGGGGCAGGCGGCTCCGGGCTGGCCGGGCTGCGGGAACGGCTCCGGGAACTCGACGGGTCGCTGGACGCGGGCCCGGTGGGGAGCGGAGTGTTCCGGCTGACGGCGCGGATCCCTCTCCCGTCGCGTATTGCCGCTCCCGCCTCTCCCTCCGCCCTTTCCTCTCCCACCGTCCCCGCCTCTTCCGCCCCGGCTGCTCCCGCCTCTCCCTCCGCTCATTCCACTCCCACCGACTCTCCGGCTTCGTCCGCCCTTCCGCCTTCCGGGGACCCGGGCACGGGCACGGGCATGGGCATGGGCGTGGGCATGAGCCCGGCACCGGACCTTGTGAAGGAACGACGATGACGGCCGTACGGGTGCTGCTCGCGGACGACGAGCATCTGATCCGGGGCGCCCTGGCCGCGCTGCTCGCCCTGGAGGACGACCTCGTGGTGGTCGCGGAGGCGGCCACCGGTCCGGAGGCCCTGGCCATGGCGCGGGCCCATCGCCCCGACGTGGCGGTCCTCGATCTTCAGATGCCAGGCGCCGACGGTGTGAGTGTCGCCACATCCCTGCGGGCCGAACTGCCCGGCTGCCGCACGATGATCGTGACGAGTCACGGGCGGCCGGGACATCTGAAACGAGCACTCGCGGCGGGCGTCCGGGCCTTCGTGCCGAAGACCGTCAGTGCCCGGCAGCTGGCCGGCATCATCCGCACCGTACATGCCGGAAACCGTTACGTGGACCCGGAGTTGGCGGCCGACGCCATCTCCGCCGGGGACTCGCCGCTCAGCGCGCGCGAGGCCGAGGTGCTGGAGCTGGCGGCCGACGGGGCACCGGTCGCGGAGATCGCCGAACGGGCCTCGCTGTCCCAGGGGACGGTACGGAACTACCTCTCGGCGGCCGTCTCGAAGCTCGGCGCGGAGAACCGTCATGCGGCCGTGCGTCTCGCACGCGAGCGGGGATGGGTATAGTGGTGCTCGCGCTTCGGCGCTTGCGGACGTAGCTCAGTTGGTAGAGCGCAACCTTGCCAAGGTTGAGGTCGCCAGTTCGAACCTGGTCGTCCGCTCGGTTGAACAAGAAGCCCCGGCCGGGAGGCCGGGGCTTCTTGGCGTTCGGGTGCGGGCCTCCGCCCACCGTACGGAGCGGAGTCCCCGGTGCGCCGGTGCGGGTACCCGGCCGGTGACCGGGTACCCGGCTGCTCACTTCCAGGACGTGCCGGTGAGGAGTTCGTACGCCTCCAGGTACTTCGCCCGGGTCGCGTCCACGATCTCCTGGGGCAGCGCCGGGGGCGGCTGCTCGCTCCTGCGGTCCCAGCCGGAGGCCGGCGAGGTCAGCCAGTCACGGACGAACTGCTTGTCGTAACTGGGCTGGGCCCTGCCCGGCTCCCAGTCGGCGGCGGGCCAGAAGCGGGAGGAGTCCGGAGTCAGCACCTCGTCCGCGATGATCAGTTCCTCGCCGCCGTCGGCGGCGGGCGCGAAGCCGAACTCGAACTTCGTGTCGGCGAGGATGATCCCGCGGTCACGCGCGATGTCGCGCGCCCTGCCGTACACGTCCAGCGTGGCGCGGCGCAGCTGGGCGGCGGTCTCCGCGCCGACCTGCCGGGCCACCTCCTCGTAGCTCACGTTCTCGTCGTGGTCGCCGACGGCCGCCTTGGTGGCGGGCGTGAAGATCGGCGCGGGGAGTTCGGAGCCGTCGACGAGGCCCTCGGGGAGGGCGAGGCCGCAGACCGTACGGGACTCCTTGTACTCGACGAGACCGGAGCCGGTGAGGTAACCGCGGGCGACACACTCGACCGGGACCATCCGCAGCGACTTGCAGATCAGCGTGCGGCCCTCCCAGTCGGCGGGAGCCCCGGCGGGCAGCTCGGTGGACAGCACGTGGTTGGGGACGAGATCGGCGAGCTGGTCGAACCACCAGAGGGAGAGCCGGGTGAGGACGCGGCCCTTGTCCGGGATCTCGGTGGGCAGGACCCAGTCGTACGCGGAGAGGCGGTCGCTGGCGACCATGACGAGGTCGCCCGCCTCGTTCCGGTACAGATCGCGCACCTTGCCGGTGTGGAGGTGGGTGAGCCCCGGGACCTGCACGGGCTCGGGCTTTTCTACGAATCCGGACACGCTGCCTCCGCGTAGGTTGATCCAGGAGTCATTCCGATTCTCCCGTATCGGGGACGGTGGGGTGGAGCGGGGGCATGCGGGGCGCATAGGACAGGTGGTGGCAGGTGGGACACCTCCGTCCGTCCGGTCCCGCCCATCCGATCCCGTCCGATCCCGTCCGCCGAGTCCCGCCCGTCCAGTCCCGTCCGCTGAGTCCCGTTCGCTCAGTCCCGTTCGCTCAGTCCCGTTCGCTCAGTCCCGTTTGCTCAGTCCCGTTTGCTCAGTCCCGTTTGCTCAGTCCCGTTTGCAGATCCGGTCCAGGAGATTGGCCGTGGCGCGCTGGATACGGGGATCCACGTGACCGGGGCGGTCCAGTGCCGGGGACCAGGCGAACGTGCCGGAGGCGAAGACGAGCGCGCCGGACGGGGCCCGGTACAGGGAGGTCTCCTGGTGCCGGGTGGCTCCTTCGCTGTCCTGGTACGGGGAGTGGGCGAGCAGAATGCGGTTGTCGTGGTCGGGGAGCGCGGTGCGCGGGAAGTAGCGGTCGGCCTCGCCCGCTACCAGACCGTCGACCTCGTCCCCCTCCCGGGCGCCCGTCGCCTCCCACAGCCAGTGCTCGGCGTTCCGCACGACGAGGGGGTGCGGGTCGGGCACCCGGCCCGCGTACTGGATGCCGAGCAGATGCTGCTCGGGCCGGTCGATCTCGCGCCAGAGCGCGGGTCTCCCCGGCCCCTGGCGCTTGCGGCAGGTGAGCAGCCGGTCCGGGACGCCGGACGGGGACGGGGAGAGACAGACCTGCCAGTACATGGTGTTGGCGGAGAGGAAGACGAGCGAGGTGCCGCCGTCGCGGGCGTCCTCGACGGTACGGCGCATGGGCACGGACCAGTACTCGTCGTGGCCGGGGAAGACCAGCCCCCGGTAACGGCTCGGCTCGACCCGGCCCGCGTGCAGGTCGCGGGTGTCGGCATACGCGACGTCGTAGCCGTACCGCTCGGCCCAGCGGATGAAGTCGTAGGCGTGACCGACGTGGAGCGGCAGGCCCGCACCCGCGTAAGGACGATCGAAGGAGACGGTGACGGCGGCGTCCTCCTCGCCCAGGAGACGGCCCTGCTCGTCCCAGGCGTGGTACAGGCTGGCGCCGGTGCGGCCGTCCTCCGGATAGAGGTTGTACGCCTGCCAGGTGACGTCCGGGAGGACCAGCAGCAGATCGGCCGGACGGTCGTCGCGGATCGTGAACGGGATGTGGGAACGGTGTCCGTCGGCCGTGGTGAGCACGGCGACGTACGCGCCGATCGACCAGTACGTGGGGATCTGCAGCCGCCACGACTGCCACCAGTGGTGGCAGGAGACCGTGCGATCGGCGATGAGCGGCGCGGGCTGGACGATGCCGGAGAGCCGGGGGCTCGTGGTGATCTTGGCGGCGCCGTCGCCGCCGTAGTGGCCGATGCGGTAGATGTCCACGGAGAACTGCTGGGGCGGGTCCACGGTGATGTGGAAGTCGATCGCCTCGCCGGGGGCGGCGGCGCCCGTGGAGACGAAGCCCTTGATCTGGCGGTGCACGTCGTCGGCCGTACGCGTGCCGCCGTCGGAGGAGCGGGTCAGGGTGGGGTCCGCGTACCAGGGGACCATGTGCCCGGTGTCGTCGAAGTAGTTCTCACTGTCGCGCAGCCAGGGCAGGGGCCCCTGGCCGAAAGGATCGGAGACGGCGTGCGCCAGGGCACCCGACTCCCATCGACGAATCTGCTCCGCCCCCATACCGCTTCCCTCCCTCGGTCCCCCGCGACAACAGTGGGACTTTCGATGGCCGGCCGTCGCCGTACCGTCCGGCGGCCGCCTCCGACGGTCTCCGTCGATGGCCGCTGCCCGATGGCCGCTGCCGACGCCTCCGCCGCCGGGCGCCGATCGTCGGCCCGTGGCCGTCGGCCGGTGGCCATTGGCCCGTGACCGTTGGCCCGTGACCGTTGGCCCGCGTACCGACCGCCGTTCGCAGTCCGCTGTCCGTCGTCCGCCGGGTGATCGTCAACCTTGATGGCTTTCGGCCGCACGTCATCGACGCACCGACACTGACGCGCCGACTGTCAGCGTCGATCCACAGCACATCACATAACGCATGCACTCCGTCACCGTTCGTCGCGAATTGACGTGAACGGAACGTTCCCTTCCGAATATCGAGCCATCGACACACCCCGGCACGATGCCTCCGATACCGCTGATGTCTCTGTGCCGCGTGGTGATGCGGTGAAACCGCCCAGTACAGAGGCCCGTGGCAAGGGCGGGTCCTCGGCGCACGGTCCCGCCGGAGCCGCGGGTCCACCCGACCAGGACCTCCGGACAGCCACTCGACGCTCAAAAGTTCGGACGGCCTCGCTTCGTCAACGAATCGGCTCGGGGAGGAGTCGGCTCGGGGAGGAGTCGGCTCAGGCGAGACGGACGGGCTTGTCGGTCCGCACGCCGACCGAGGCGAGCCAGGAACGCAGTGGTCCCGCGTCCCCGTCCTCGACCAGGCTGAGGACCGGCCCGCCCAGATCCGCCCGGCGCTCGCCGTCGACCAGCAGGGCCGGTCCGTCGAGCCAGTCGAGGCCGGGGGTCGCGTCGGCCGTGTCGACAGCCGCGCAGCAGACCATCGCCGCGACGTGGTCGGCGAGCAGCTCCGTACCCGTGCGGTGCGGCAGGAGCGGGAAGATCGGGAGGGGTACGGGCCCCCAGAACCCCAGGACGTCCCCGCCCACGTCGAGGGCGCCGTGGGTGCCCTGCGCCATCGGCGCGCCCTCGGGCGAAGAGCGGCGCCGGGCGGCTGCCGCCTCACGGGCCACCGCGGCGCTGATGCCCGCCGCGAGCGCCTCCCCGTCGTCGCCCCCGCCCGCCAGATACTCGACGACACGAGCCAGCGTGGGCATCCCCGCATCGGCGGGGAACGCGGCCCGGTCGGAGGCGGAACCGGGAACGTGGACCGCGACCGGGGCACAGTCGGGGGCGGGGACGTTCTCGGGCTGGTGGGCGGGCGCGGACGCCGTACGCGTCGAGTCGAGGGCGTCGAGGACACGGTGCAGACGGGCCGCTTCGATGCGCCACTTCCGGTCGACCACCTCTTCCGGGTACTGCTGCCAGTCGACCGGCGACCAGCCGGAGCCGGACTCCGCCGGGCCGCCGTGGAACAGCCGGGCCGCCAGCAGGGACGTGGCCTCGTCGGCCGCGCCCGGCTCCTCCAGGAGGTCGCAGGCGGGGCGCTCACCGAGCCGTGAGGCGAAGTCGTCGGCGAGCCGGTCGCGCCGGGACAGCTCGGTGAGGGCGGACACCACCCCGGCGTCCAGCTTGGAGGGCCAGCGGCCCATCTCCCACGCCGGCAGCGCGACCCGCGTGAGCAACCGGTCCCAGCCCGCGTACGCGAGGCCGACCTGCTCCTGGGCGACGATCCGCAGGCCGTAGTCCACACCCTGTGCGCGGACGGACGCGGCGGCGGCGACGCCCCGTTCCATCTCCGCGGCGTGGCCGCGACAGCTGCGGAGCAGCAGCCGGGCGATCCAGCCGACGAAGACCCGGGGCGCCCTCCGCACCGCGGACAGCGGCCCGGTAACCGGTACGACTGCGTCCGCGACCACCCCGTCGAGTCCTCTGACGAACCGGCGCGCCGCCGCTATGTCGGGGTGCGCCGAGGGGCCCGTGCCCGCGACGACCGGGGCGAGCACCGCCCGTAGCTCCGCGATCCTCATCCACCACAGGAACGGCGAGCCGATGACCAGCACGGGGGCTGTCCGGGCCCGGCGGGCCCGGTACGCGGGCCGGTCGCGGCCGTCGTCGGACCGCGTCCCGGAATGCCCCCTCCGGGTCGTGTATGGCGCCTTCCCGGGCGCGGGACGCCCCTCGCGGTCCGCGTCGAAGCGGGACGGGGGCTGTGCCGCGGGGTGGGTGCGGTCCTCCAGCCAGCTGTCGCAGTCGGGGGTGAGAGCTATCGCCGAGGGCGCGGGAACCCCCAGCCGGTCGGCGAGTTCCCTGACCAGGCGGTAGAGGTCGGGGGCGGCCTCCTCGGCGAGCGGCACGGTCGGGCTGACCGCCGGCCTCGCCCGTACGACCGCGACGGCGACCGCCGCGGCGACCAGCAGCACGACGACCGCGCAGGTGGTGACGGTCCAGCGGGCCACGTCCCATCCGCTGCCGACGGCATGGCCCTGCGCGCCCGCGACGAGCAGCACGACGGCCACGGCGGCCGGAAGGATGGCTGCCGCGGTGGCTCTGTTGCGGATGCGCAGCAGAGCGAGAGCCCGGGCCCGCGCACTCTGCGCGCCCGGCTCCTCACTTGCACCGATACCGGACACGGCCGGACGTCACCCCCTCTGCCCCCGCAGCGGTGTTGGTCACTCCCCCACTGTGGCACCCGTCACTGACATCGCAATGTCAGTGGGCCAAGTGCCGGAACGCCTGCGCCGCACCCTAGTTGGGGTGTCGTCGGGCGTCAGCCGTATGGCTCAGCCGTCACTCGATGGAATGGCTTTGGGCAAAGGTGCTGGCGGACTGCCAGCTTTGGCAGTGATGCGCCAGTGGCCGAAATAGAGAGGGCCGCGACGCGGTCGGACCGGAGCAGCAGTCGGAGAGCCGGGACGGAGCGGCGGTAGGAGACGCCGGAACGGGACGACGGTCGGAGACGAGGGGAACGAGGACGGGAGGCCGGGCCGAAGAAGGAGAACACGGGCGGACGCCGAGGGCCGAGGGGCCGAGACCGGGAATCGGATGGGGCGAGCCGGTGTGCCGGTGAGCCGGTACGGGCACTGACGCGCAGGCGCCGACGCACGGGCGGTGCCCGTACCGGCCGCACGGGCGGTGCCCGTACCGACCGCGTATCGACCGCGCACCGGCGGCCCGTGCGCGGTCCCGGTGGCCGCCCGAGCCACCGGAGGCCCTACCGGGCTCCGGTGACCTGCGCGGGCGCCTCGGCACAGCCGCCCCCGGGCCTCCGCCGGCCCCGGGCGCCGCGGCTCAGGCCTCTGCGGCCTTCCGGGCGATGTCCGTACGGAACTGCGCGCCGTCGAGCCGAATCCGGGCCACCGCCGCGTAAGCGCGCTCACGGGCGGCCGCGAGGTCCTTTCCGGTCGCCGTCACGGACAGCACCCGGCCGCCCGCGCTGACGATCGCGTCGCCGTCCCGCCGGGTGCCGGCGTGCAGGACGTACGCGTCCGGGGCATCCTGCGCCGCCACGTCGTCGAGCCCTTCGATCGGGTCTCCCGTGCGCGGCGTGCCCGGGTAGTTGTGCGAGGCGATGACGACGGTGACGGCGGCGTCGTCGCGCCAGTTGAGCGGCGGCAGTTCGTCGAGGGTGCCGTTGGCGGCGGCCAGCAGCACGGCGGCCAGCGGAGTCTTCAGGCGGGCCAGGACCACCTGGGTCTCGGGGTCGCCGAACCGGGCGTTGAACTCGATCACGCGCACGCCGCGCGAGGTGATCGCGAGGCCCGCGTACAGCAGTCCGGAGAACGGGGTGCCGCGGCGGCGGAGCTCGTCGACAGTCGGCTGGAGCACCGACTCCATGACCTCGTCGACCAGCTTGGGGTCGGCCCAGGGGAGCGGGGAGTACGCGCCCATGCCTCCGGTGTTCGGCCCCTCGTCGCCGTCCAGGGCGCGCTTGAAGTCCTGCGCGGGACGGAGCGGCAGCACGGTGGTGCCGTCCGTGATCGCGAACAGGCTGACCTCGGGGCCGTCGAGGAACTCCTCGATGACGACGCGGCCACAGGCCACGGCGTGGGCGCGGGCCGCCTCGATGTCCTCGGTGACGACGACACCCTTGCCGGCGGCGAGACCGTCGTCCTTGACGACGTACGGGGCACCGAAGGCGTCGAGGGCGGCGTCGATCTCGGCGGGGTTGGTGCAGACGTAGCTGCGGGCCGTCGGCACGCCCGCCGAAGCCATCACGTCCTTGGCGAACGCCTTTGAGCCCTCCAGCCGGGCCGCCTCGCCGGAGGGGCCGAAGCAGGGGATGCCCGCAGCACGCACGGCGTCGGCGACACCGGCGACGAGCGGCGCCTCCGGGCCGACGACCACCAGATCGGCGCCCAGGTCGGTGGCGAGACGCGCGACGGCGTCACCGTCGAGGACATCGACCGGGTGGAGTTCGGCCACCTCCGCGATACCGGCGTTGCCGGGAGCGCAGTACAGAGTGGTGACGTCGGAGTCGAGGGAGAGAGAGCGGCACAGGGCGTGTTCGCGGGCGCCGCCGCCGATGACGAGGACCTTCACGGAATGCAGCCTAGCCGCCGGGGCACGGCGGCCTTGACGGGCGCCGCTCCATGGACACACCGGGGACGCGGCGTGAAGCGGGCCGCCCGCACGCTCCCCTGCTCGCCCGCGCGAACTTCCTCAGCTCGCCCGCGAGCTTCTCCTGCGCTCGCCCGCGCGCTGTTCCTGCGCTCGCACACGCCCCGTCCCTGCGCTCGCACAGGCCCTGTTCCTGCGCTCGCTCGCGAGTTTCTCCGCTCGTCTCCTACTCGTTCGTGAACTCCTCCAGGACCGTGGCGCCCAGCTCACGGACGATCAACTCGTGCCCGGAGAGCGCCGAGTCGACCAGATCGGGATCGTCGGCCTCGGGGATGTCGTCCTCGGGAGCGACCGGTTGCGGGGGCTCGGGCGCGGCGGAGGACTGCTGCGGGGCGTAGGACACCGGGGCGGGTTCCGCCGCCGGGGGCGCGCTCGGCTGCGGGGCCGGGGCGGAGGCGGGAGCGGGCCGGGACTCGTACTGCTGCTGAGGCGGGGGCGGTGAGGCGGGGCGCTGGGACGCGGGCGGTGCGGCGTAGGACCGGCCGCCGCCGGACTGCGGCGGTGCGCCCGCGCCGCCCGAGGGGTCCACGATCGCCTCGATCTTCCACTGCGCGTTGAACCGCTCGGCGAGGGCCTGCTTCAGCACCTCCTCGCTGCCGCTGCTCGCGAAGTTGTCGCGTGCGCCCGCGTTCAGGAAGCCGAGTTGCAAAGTGGCGCCGTCGAAGCCTGTGACCTGGGCGTTCTGGCTGAGCAGGATCCAGGTGAACCGGCGGCGGTTCTTCACCGCTTCCAGGATGTCCGGCCACATGTTCCGCACCTGGCCCGCGCCCTGCGCCATTCCCGGGCTCGGCTCGGCGGCGGGCGCCGCTGCGGCAGGGGCGGTCGGGGCGGGCGCGACCGGGTCGGGCGCGGCCTGCGGCGGCTGCGACCGGCCGGGGGCCGCGGCGGTCGGCCAGCCGCCAGGACGGCGGCCGGATTCCGGCGCGGCGGCGGTGGGCCAGGCCCCGGGACGCTGGCCGCCCGTGGGCGCCCCGGCCCCGGTCGGCGGGGCGGCCGGAGGCTGCTGCGGGGCGGCGGCCTGCACGGGCGCCGGAGGCGTCTCGGCCGGTACGGACGGCACCGCGGGCGCGGCAGCGGGCACGGGTGCCGCGGGTGGGGGCGCTTCCCCCCGTACGGCGGCACGGGCGGCGGCGGGCCCGCCGCCCGGCTGGACGGCCGGCGCGACGGGAGCGGGGGCATGGGCCAGGGCTTCCGGTCCCGGCACGTACCCCATGGCGGGCCCCGGTCCGGCGGTCGCGAAGGACGCGCCGCGCTCCAGCCGGTCCAGGCGGGCCTGCAGCGAGCGCTCGTCGTCGAAGGCGGCGGGCAGCAGCACCCGGGCGCAGATCAGCTCGACCTGGAGGCGCGGCGAGGTCGCCCCGCGCATCTCCGTCAGCCCCTCGTTTACCAGGTCGGCGGCACGGCTCAGCTCGGCCGCGCCGAAGACGGACGCCTGGGCCTGCATCCGCTCGACGACATCGGCGGGCGCGTCGATCAGTCCCTTCTCCCCCGCGTCCGGCACCGCGGCGAGGATCACCAGGTCGCGCAGCCGCTCCAGGAGGTCGGCGACGAAGCGGCGCGGATCGTTGCCGCCCTCGATCACCCGGTCCACGGCCTCGAACGCCGCGGCCCCGTCGCCCGCCGCGAAGGCGTCCACGATGGAGTCGAGCAGCGAGCCGTCCGTGTAACCGAGCAGCGACGTCGCCATGGCGTACGTCACACCGTCCTCGCCCGCACCGGCCAGCAACTGGTCCATCACCGACATCGAGTCACGCACCGACCCGGCCCCGGCCCGCACGACGAGCGGCAGCACGCCGTCCTCGACGGGGATGTCCTCCCTGCCGCAGACCTCCGCGAGGTAGTCGCGCAGGGTGCCCGGCGGAACCAGCCGGAACGGGTAGTGGTGCGTACGCGACCGGATGGTGCCGATGACCTTCTCGGGCTCGGTGGTCGCGAAGATGAACTTGAGGTGCTCCGGCGGCTCCTCGACCACCTTCAGCAGGGCGTTGAACCCCGCCGAGGTGACCATGTGCGCCTCGTCGATGATGTAGATCTTGTAACGACTCGACGCGGGCCCGAAGAACGCCTTCTCCCGCAGATCACGGGCGTCGTCCACGCCTCCGTGCGACGCGGCGTCGATCTCGATCACGTCGATCGATCCCGGCCCGTTGCGCGCGAGGTCCCGGCAGGACCGGCACTCCCCGCACGGCGTGGGCGTCGGCCCCTGCTCGCAGTTCAGACAGCGGGCCAGGATGCGCGCACTGGTCGTCTTCCCGCAGCCGCGCGGACCGCTGAACAGGTACGCGTGATTGACCCGGTTGTTCCGCAGGGCCTGCTGCAGCGGGTCAGTGACATGCTCCTGCCCGATGACCTCGGCGAACGACTCGGGGCGATAGCGGCGGTACAGCGCAAGGGACGACACACATACGAGGTTATCCGGGCGCACCGACAACCGGCCCCGCCTCGACGCCCACACCCCCACGAGGCCCTCACGGGGTCGGCGCTGGACCCCGGGGAAACACAAGGGCCCCTCACGCACCCGCCAGAGCCGACCTACCCTTGCTGCCTTCCGGCCCTGGGGGAGTTCAGTCAGATAGCGCCACGTGAGGGGCTGACGCCCACCTTAGCCGATCCCCACCCCTCCCGGTCCACCTCCCCACCCGCTCCCCCTGCCCCGTCTCCCCCACCCGCTCCCCTGTTCCGTCTCCCCCGCCCGTTCCGCTGCTCCGTCTCCCTCGCCCGTTCCCGTTCCACTTCACCCGCCGCCTCGACCGCGGCCCACTCACCCTCGCCTCCCGTCCACCCGTCCGCTCCGGTCCTCCCCGAGCCGTTCGAAGCCTCTTCGGTCCGCTCTGAAACGGCCCCGAGCGGATCTCGAAGGGGAAGGGGTTCGCGAGCACTCCTCAACGTCTTGTATTGTTTGCGGCGGAGGATTCGCCTAGTGGCCTAGGGCGCACGCTTGGAAAGCGTGTTGGGGGCAACCCCTCACGAGTTCGAATCTCGTATCCTCCGCCATTGCTCTCACCGGGCAATACGAAGAAGGCCTTGACTGGTTCCGACCGGTCAAGGCCTTCTTCGCGTGCTGGGCCGGGACTGGTCAACAGGTGATCACCAGCCGCAAGGCGATCGCCGCTGTGTGATCTTCCGCCTCAGTCGCAGTCCGAGGGCCCCTTCGTCCGAACCGCCCCTCCGCCTTCGCCCGCAGCCGGAGCGGCTCCCCAGAGCGCGGGAACCGTCGGGCGCACCGAGTGACCCAGCGATGCGGTGCTGCTCGGACCGCGTGGGCACTCCCGGCCGCCGATCCCCCTTCCCAGACACCCGCGACATCGACATCACCCGAGGCATCTATAGCGATATACTTGCCGTCACAATTGATATCTCAGGAGGTGCACAAGTGAGCCGGACAGTAATCGACCTGGACGACGAACTGCTGGCCGACGTGGCTCAGGCGCTGGGGACCGGCACCAAGAAAGAGACGGTCAACACCGCTCTGCGTGAGGTGCTCGAGAACCGCCGACGGGCTCTCGCTCTCACGCGGCTGCGGGCTGCAGCAAGCGACGGCGGCTTTGATCTGGACCTCTTCGAGGACAAGAGGGACTACCGGCGGTGAGCGCGGCGCAGTTCCTGGTCGACACCAGTGCGCTCGCCCGGTTCTTCCGCGGCGACGCCGAACAGTACGGATGGGACCAGGCCGCCACAGCCGGCCTCCTCGCGACCTGCCCTGTCACCGAGCTGGAGTTCTTCTACAGCGCCCGCTCCGCCGCAGACCGTGCACACGGCATCGAGGACATGCGGCTGCTCTTCGGCTGGGTGCCCGTCGACGACCGCGCGTACGACCGCGCCTGGCAGGTCCAAGAGCTGCTGACCCAGCGCGGTCAGCACCGCAGCGCGGGAGCTGTGGACCTCGTCGTTGCCGCCACCGCGGAACTCCAGGGCCTGACCCTCCTGCACCGCGACCACGACTTCGAGTGCATCGCCGCCGTCACCGGCCAAGCCATGCAGTGGTACGGCCCCGTGGCCGGTAAGTGAACACCCGCCTGGTCTCAGTTCTGGTCTCATTCGCGGGCGTACGCCACAGTCCGGCGAGTCCGCAGCCTCCGGTTTCGCCACAGGTCGGGATGCCTGCGACCGTCTGCGAACAGCCGGACGAAGAGTTGGAAAGTGTGTTGGGGGCAACCCCTCACGAGTTCGAATCCCGTATCCTCCGCCGGTCCAGAGGGCCGGTGACCCGTCGGGCCCGGGGCACGGCATCCAGGCCGTCCGGTCCGTCCGGGGTGCGTTGTTTGAAGGCGAGGGCCTCTTCCTGGTCGACCTCGAAGACCGTGCAACCGCGCGGCCATGGCAGGCGGTACGCACGGGCGTTCAGCCCGGCGCCGAGCAGGACACCTGCCGCCCGTCGGCATCGGTCCACGGGAGCAGGAATGTCGTCGAAAAGAAGGGCGAGCACGGCGAGAATAGGCCTGACCGGGGTACGGGAGGAGGGCGGGCGGGCCTCGCGCTGCTGGTATGCCCTTCCGGCGACCAGCCCCCTCCTCACCGCCGATCCTCTCCATCTCTCCGTCTCTCCGCCTCACCGCTGAGCCCGTGTGCCGTGCGCGGCGGTGAGGAGGGGGCTCGCTACATCTCACCCCTTCCGGGCGCGGACCGCGCTCCCGCCTCGATGCCGTCATGACGTACGCGTACGTCATGGATGCCGAACCCCCGCATGAGGTCGGCGAGACCTACGACGTAGACGCGCCCTTCCTTGCGCAACCGGCACAGGAACGCGCCCGTCCGGGCACGCCGGTACGCGGTGGTCCGGCTCAGGCCGAGTGCCTTCGCCGCCGTTCGCGGATCCACGTGCGCGGGCAGGCCGAACACGCCCCAGCGGCCGATGCGGGCGAGGACGTCACTGGTCGGCGTGACGGTCACTGCCATGTTCCTTCGTCGTCGCGTTCTTCTTCGTCGAGGCCGTTCCGGTGAGCGGTGTCCGGGCCGGTGTACGTGGGCGGCTGCGGGTCGGGGGCGGGAGGCGCGAAGGGCTCCGCACCGGGGGCGGTGCGTGCCTGCGGGCCGTCCCACCAGCCGGACTCCACTCGTTCCGCTTGTTCCGCCTTCTCGGGACCGGCTCCGTCGTACCCGTTCGTGTGTACCGTCGGGATGTCCTCGGCGCGTGCCCGCGGTACCGGCCCGGCCACCGGGGCGCCCTCCGCGGGTCCCGCATGCGAACTGTCGCCCCGGGTGTCGTGCCTGGTGCGGGCCCCGGTGTCATCGCCGGTGCGGAGCAGGTCCTGGCGGATCCGGTCGGCGGCGTCCTTGCCACCCGCCTTCTCGCACATGCTGGCCAGACGCAGCAGGAACGCGGTCCGTTCGGCCCCGTTCGGCTCCAGGCCCACCTCGTCCAGGATGGCGGACACGAGGTCGCCGAACGTCGCCTGCTGGGGTCGAGTGGTCTCGAACGCCCCCTCTTCGGGCGCCGCTTCGTCCCCCACCGGCTCAGGGTGGTCGAATCCGCCCGTGGACGGGTCGCGGACGGGGTCCTCGGACATGATGGGTTCCTCGGACGTGGTGAACAGATGGCGGAACTCCTTCGGGATCTCCCTGTCGTTGGCCGCGGCGGACAGGCATGTGAGGGGAGCGATCATCTCCACCGCGCGTTCGATCTGGTCCTCGTGGCGTGCCATCCACCAGACGACCGCGCTCCCGGGGCTCCGCAGTACGTCGCGCCCGAGGTAGGCCCGGCGGTTGCGTTCGTGCTCGCGCTGGCTCTCCCAGGTGCTCTCGGACTTTCGCTGCTCCTCGAGCGCGTCCAGGTGCTGCTGGTCCGTGTGGTTCAGCGTGAGCCGTACGTCGGTGGCGAAGGCCGAGACGAGCCCCGCGTCATCGGTGACGGGAGAGCCGAGCGCGCCCTCCAGCCAGTGCTGGAGGTATCCGCAGCGGCTCGGCTGCTCGGCCGCCACGACGCCCCGTACGCGCTGCAGGACGGCGGCCACCGCAAGGCCGGCGGGATTGCCGTGCGACGCGGGGACGTACTTCGGGGTCGTCCGCCACCGGACCATGGCCGAGAACAGGAACGGGTAGTCCGCCTTCGCGCTCTCCACCGGGACCGACAACACGTCGGCCACCAGGTAGGGAGGCTCGACCGGAGGCAGCGGAGCGGTGTCCTCGTCCGGCTCCGGGCCCACGGAAAAGGCTCGCTCAGCAGCGCCCGGAGCGCTCGGCGTATCCGGCGTGCTCGGCGTCATCGTGCCGAGCAGCAGGACACCGGCCACGAGCGTTGGCAGGAGGAACCAGATCCAGACCGGCCAGGCAAGTGCGGCACCCACCGCCAGGACGCCGGCCACGACGGCCGCGAGCAACAGAAAAAGCAGGTGGCGGGGGTTCATTCCCTCTCCCTTGTCCCCTGCGCGCCGGGCTCCGAGCACATGTCCTCGATGCCCTGCACCAGGTCGATGTTCCGGCAGAATCGTTCGGAGATCCGTTGGCGGATGTCGCGTCGTGCCCGTGTCTCCAGTGATGCGTCGGCGTCGGGCCGCTCCGCCCAGTCGCACGCGGTCGTGTAGAGGTGGCTCAGCCACAGCGAACTTCCCGCCGCCGCGTCGACCACCGCCTTCAGTGCCCGCGCGCCGACGCGACGCGAGGCGTGCTCGGTGAGCCAGCGCCGTACGGTCGGTTCCCAGGCCGAGGCGGGCCTTGTGGACATGACCGACCGCCAGGCCCGGGTGAACTCCTGCCACGGCGGAGTGATGCGCAGGGGCACGGGGTCCAGCAGTTCCAGGAGGATGTCCGGACCGGAGCCGGGGCCTGGTCCGGAGCCGGATCCGAGGCCCTGGCCGGGCTCGGGGCCGGGGCGGGAGCTCGGCGACGAAGCGGATCTCACGAGGCGTTCGGACAGCCGTCTGAACAGCCTCCTGCTGCCCCTGGCCAGTTCCAGCAGTGCCGCACGGGCGGCCTCGGCCTCCGGCCCCGTCTGCCGCTGCGCCAGGTGACGCAGCCTGACCACCGCCTGCTCGGGGTGGGTCACCGCGATCACCTGCCGGCAGACGTCCGTCAGCGCGGCGACGAGATCGGGGGCCAGCGAGGACTTCCTGGCCCAGGCCCACTCGTACACGCGGCTGCGGAAGTACGAGCCGTACCGTTCGTGGATGAGGCCCAGTTCCAGGGCGGTCGTGGCCTCGGCGCGGAACGGCCCGGATGCGGACGGCCGCGTCCACCGCTCGACGAGTTCGCACAGGTCGTCGGGGCGGCCGGCGGCGAGTGCCCGCTCCGAGAACCTGGCAACCATGCGCGTGCGGTCCTCGGCCCTGAGTTCGGGGAGCTCCACGCACCGCCCCACCCAGTCGCGGAAGTCCGGCCTGGCATCGGGGAAGTTCTCCCAGAAGTGCCGTCGTACCGCGCCGCCGTAGGCGAGCCTGGCGAACCCGGCCCTTCCGTCGTCCCCGCGCTCGACGGACAACGCCTTCAGCCGTTCACCGAGGTCCGCCTGTCCCAGCCCGGGTGTGTCCTCCCGCTGGTACCTCAGCACGTCCAGCAGCCGTTCGGCGGCGCGGTGCACGGCGTCCGCCGACGCGCCTTCGGCCATGGCCGCGGCGAGCAGCAGGGAGCGTTCCGGGACGCTCCGGTGCTCCGTCAGCTGCTTGGCCACCTCGGCGGACCACTCGGTCGCGGCTTCCAGGGCCTTGTCCCGCCATTCCGCGAAGCTCGTGCCATTGCGGTGGCTGTCCCGCGCCTGCGCGATCAGCCGGGCCAGACGGGCGAGTTCGCTCATGGGCGCGGTGGCGAACATGCGCATGAGCCCGTCGGTCGCCAGCTCGTCCGGGCCGAAGGCCAGGCCCTGTGCCCGCAGATGCCGACTGAACACGTAGCGCGCGGGCGGCCGTCCGAGGTGAACGACCAGCGGGTACAGGTCCGGGTCGCGCATCCAGTCCAGGCCGGCCGGAAGCACGGCGACCATACGGGCGCCGCTCCGCTCGACGCTCGACCTGTAGTGCACGAGGGTGCGTTCCGCGGCCGGATAGTTCTCGTCGGCCACATTGGACAGGTCCAGCAGGTAGTGGTCGTCCGGCAGTGTTTCGGGCGTCTCCTCGTGCAGGGACAGGGAGAGGGGCAGTTCCTCGATCGAGTCGCCATCGACCGACACGTCCCTCAGGAGCATCGTCGCGGCTGTCCGTCTACCGATCCCGGCAGGGCCGTCCAGCAGGACCACCGCTCCGGCCCGCCCCAGCGCGTCGGCGGCGCGGCCGTAATGGCGCGGTGGGACGAAGCACCGGGTCAAGTGGGAGCGGTACTCCTGCTGGATCCGCAACCGCGCGGCGCCGGACCTGAATCGGCGTTCCCCGGCAGCGGTCGGTCCGAAGTGGAAGTGGTTCACATTTCCACTGCCGCTGTGCACCGTTCCTCGCGGGTCGTGGACCTGTGTGTGGCTGGTGCCGGTCATCGGTCCCCGTCCGCGGGACGCTCACCCCGGCTCGACTGCTGCCGGATCCTTCCGTGGTTGTCGGCCACGTAGTTGACGTCCATCGCGTCGCCGGAGAAGCTCGGGGCGAATCGCTGCTCGGACGCCTGGTAGACGTGTCCGCTTCCGGTGTGGACGGTGCCCTGGGGCTCGCTGACGAATGTCCCGGAGAAGTCACCGTTGAGGTTGCCGATGCCGCCGCGCTGACGGTGGTTGATCACATCCGCGCGTACCCGGGCGTTCCCGCTCCCCCGCTCGTCGGCCGCCCGGTCTCCGTCCGGCCTCGTCGGCGTCTTCGGTACGTACCCGTTCTTCTCTGCCGCTTCAGCGAGTTCGGGCAGCAGATCGATGAGATCGCCGACCAGACGCGAGAGGTCGGCATCGGCGTTGCGGTGGTCGAAGCGGCGGTACTGGCAGTCCGCGAGAACGTCGAGCTCCGGCGGGAGGTCCGCGGCCCGGAGGCGTTCCGCGCGGGCGACGAGGACGGGGATGACGACCGCCCCCGATTCGAACGCCTCCCGGATCTCTCGGCACGTCCAGTCGTCCGGGTTCGCCGGCGCACCGGGGCCGTCGACCGACCGTGCTTCCAGCCAGCGGGGACCAATGACCGCCAGCAGTACATGGCTGCGGCGGACGGCCTTGAGGAGTTGCTGCGGGTACCGGCTTCCGGGGCCGATGGACTTGCTCGCGCGGAAGACGTTTTCGTCGCCGAAGACCCGGGAGAGCTCCCGCTCGATGAGTGTGGCGGCCTCCGGCGCGTCCTGGGTGCGGTAGTTCACGAAGATCAGAGGCATGGCGGAATCTCCTTCGTGCTTCATACGGTGCGGAGTTGACGGGGTGAGAGTGCGTACGTGCTCGTGCCGGTTCGGCCGGGCCAGCTGCTTCGAGCGCTCGGCGACAGTCCGGGCGGGTATCGGGGCGCACGGTTCCGCACGGTGGTTCGTTCTCCATACACGTGCGCTTTTCGTACGCGTGCCGCTTTCGCACGGGACGCGACCAGTTCTCAGGCAGCACGGAGCCCATGAGGGAATTACGCGCTTGCGCGCACGCCGTTCGGCACGACGAACAACAGGGTGGAAAAACGGGTGGAGTCGGCAGAGCTCAGTGGACGCTCAGCGCGTTCGCCAGCGCCGGTCGGAGCTCCCGCACCGCCGGATTGGCACGGAACCGGGACAGCTCCCGGTCGAGCCTGCGCACATCCGCCCGCACGGTAGCGGACGGGGCGATGTTCATGAAGTTCAGGAGTTCGCGGGCGACCTCGCAGGAGCGCTCGACCTCGCCCGAAGCCGCGTGGGCCAAGGCGCTGCGCAGCCCGTAACGGGTACGGGTACGCAGGGCGTGGGGTGGAATGCGTCGGCATTCCCGGTCCAGGACCGCGGCGGCCTCGCGGGGCCGACCCAGGTCGTAGAGGCACCATCCGGTGACCATGGACACCGGGTCGGCCAGGTTCGTGGTGCCGAGTACGGGGGTGTCGGACGGCTGGTCCGCCGTGTCGAGGAGGGTGCGTGCCCGTTCCAGTCCGCGCAGACACGCCTTCTCGTCACCCGCGAGAGCATGCCCCTGCGCTTCACGTTGCGCGGCCAGGCCCCGGATCCGGGGTGGCAGGGCACTTCGCTGGGCCCGCTGTGCGAGGCCGACCGTCTCGGCCGCGTCCCCGTTGTAGAAGGTGACGAGTGCCCGGCGGACCAGCGCGTAGTCCGCCAATTGGTCGTCGCCTCCGGCCCGGGCCAGTTCCACGGCTTCGTCCGTCCACCTGAGCGCCGCCGCCTCGTCGCCCGCTTCCTGAGCCATCCACCCGGTGTATTCGGCGAAACGGGCCGCGATGACCAGCAGACCCGCCCTCGTGACACCCGAGGCCCGGGCCGCGAGAGTGGTCACCGTCCCCGCCTGTGTGCGCAGTATCGGCAGCAGCGCCCCGGGGGCGACCCCCTGACCCAGCTGCCTCATCTGGTGCAACTGGTCGCGGAACAGGACGACCGTGGGGGGCGACGCGTCATCGGCCGAACCGTTCGTCCCGGGCCTGGGCACGTCCCTCCCAGACCCGGTCAATGTGATGGCGAGGAAGGAACCGACGCCCGTGGCGATCGCATCGCGACGGGCCACGACGGGTCCGCCGGTCTCGGTCTCCCTCTGAGGCCGCGCCATGCGTTGCAACTGCCCGTCCGTCATGAAGAGCGCGTCGCACCGACGGGCCAGATCCATCGTGGGACGTTTGTCCCCACGCTCGATCTTGCAGAGGTGACCTTTGCTGTAGTTCACAGCGTCTGCGAATACCTGCAGCGTCATGCCCGCGTCCTGGCGCAGCCGCCGCAACTCCGCCCCGAAGCGTAAAGGAAAATCCATGAGCCTCCCCTTTCCCAAGTTCGGGTGAGCTCCTACGAATTGACCTCCGGCGCTCACAGCGACGAGTCTGGCACGCCATTCAGCGCTTCCACCCGGCGAAGCGAATGTTTCCTGTTTCCTCTTCTTTCCGTACGCACAGATCTCGCCACTCCACACGACAGCGCCACGCGGAAGCGGGTCGAAAAGTCCTCCTGCTCATGGAGAGGGGCGGAATGGGAGGCCGGGCCGACAGCATGTCCCCCGGGCGGCACAGCCTGCCCCGGAAGGGCCGCAGCCCTGGCCACGGCGCAGGTCACCGAGCAGGTCACCGCTCGGGGCGCAGCACGCATTTCGCCGCGTTCGGAGAGTGCAGTGGCGGCGGAGGCCGGATGACGGGCGCTTCGGCGGCACAGGGAAAGGGGTTGGCCGGTCCGGGTCGAACGGGGTCTGCGTCGACAGCGCAGGCATTCGAACGCCCACAAACGCCACCGCGTCGGAACCGAAGCCGAGAGCCCGGTTCTAAGGGCCGCACCGCAATCCCTGGCGGAAGCCGCCTCGGCCTCGGGCCGTGAAACGAGTCCGGGCATAAACAGTCCCCGGTAGTCCTTCTCGATCTCGTGAGCCTCAACCGTCGTTGACAACTCCGGGACCGGGTGGATCCGCCGGGGGCCTGGCCAGAGCCAACCAAGTGGGTCACGCGTATCAGCGAACGTCTCCGCCGACGTTGCGGCCCGCTCTGGTTTTCTGGTGTATTGACTATTTTCCTCCCGTTTCCGTCCGCGTCAAGGGCTCGCCCTCATCTCTTTCCGCCTCTTTCGGTATTTCTCGGGGAACGGGTTCAACGGATCCGGTCCGCTCACGCGTGACTGCGCAGCGCGGCCGGGCGGCCGGCGGGTGGGGCATGGCGCGGCATGGCGGCGAGGGGTGGGGTGGGGTCGCGTGGCGAGGCCGTGGGGCATGGGCGGCGGGGTCGTGGGGGGGCGTTGACTCCTTCGGGCCGCCATGGCGCGCGGAACCACGGCCGTCCTCCCAGGCTGAGGCGCGAGGGTACTACTCGGAAAGGCGGCCCCTTGATGAGGCTTGTCGTCGATCTCAACCGGTGCCAGGGCTACGCGCAGTGCGCCTTCCTCGCACCCGACGTCTTCGTCATGCACGGCGACGAGGCGCTGCTGTACAACCCGCATGCCGACGAGGCGCAGCGGGACCAGGTGCTGCGCGCCGCCACCGCGTGTCCGGTGCAGGCGATCCTGGTCGAGGACGACCTCGGCGACGCGGCGCTCGAACAGGGCGGCGCGGGAGAGAGGGGGTCCGGTGTCCGGTGACATGTCGCTGGAATGGCTGAGGCGCGAGGGGCGCATCGTGATCGTCGGCGCCTCGCTGGCCGGGCTCCGGGCCGCGGAGACGCTGCGCGAGGAGGGCTTCGCCGGATCGCTCACGCTGATCGGTGACGAGCCCCACGAGCCGTACGACCGGCCGCCGCTCTCCAAGCAGGTGCTGCTGGGCCGGGCGGCCCCCGAGCGCACCGCGCTGCCCCGGCGCGTGGCGCTCGACGCGCACTGGCTGCTCGGGGTCGCCGCAACCGGCCTCGACATGGCGGCCAAACGGGTGCGCCTGGCCGACGGGGACGAGGTGCCGTACGACCGGTTGCTGATCGCCACCGGGGTGCACGCCCGGCCCTGGCCGCACGAGGCGGAGGCCCGGCTCGACGGAGTCTTCGTCCTGCGCACCCGCGAGGACGCGGCCCGGCTGCGGCGGCGGCTGGCCGCGTCGCCCCGCCGGGTGCTCGTCATCGGCGCCGGGTTCACCGGTTCGGAGATCGCGTCGGCCTGTCGCGAACGCGGGCTGCCGGTGACCGTGGCCGAGCGAGGTACCGCCCCGCTCGTGGGCGCGCTCGGCGGGGTGGTGGGCCGGGTGGCCGCGGAGCTGCAGCGCGCACACGGGGTGGACCTGCGTTGCGGGATCATGGTCACGGCCCTGGAGGGCGACGCGGCGGGGCGGCTGCGGCGGGCCCATCTGTCCGACGGCACCGCTCTCGACGCCGATGTCGCGGTGGTCTCGCTCGGCGCGTCCCGCAACACGGAATGGCTGGCCGGTTCCGGGCTGGGCGCCGGGCCGCGCGGGATCGCCTGCGACGCCGGGTGCCGGGCGTTCGACGTACGCGGCATCGTCACCGACGACGTGTTCGTGGCCGGGGACGTCGCCCGGTCCCCGCACGCGCTGTTCGGGTACCAGTTCCTGTCCCTCGAACACTGGGGCAATGCCGTCGCGCAGGCCGAGACCGCGGCGCACAACATGATCAGCAGCAGTTCGCAGCGCCGCCCGCACCTGTGGGTCCCGGCGTTCTGGTCCGCCCAGTTCGGCGTCAACATCAAGTCGGTCGGCGTCCCCTCCCTGGGCGAGGAGGTCGTCGTCGCCCAGGGATCGCTCGCCGATCGCCGCTTCACCTGCGTGTACGGGTACCAGGACCGGGTCATCGCCGCCGTCACGTTCGACCAGACGAAGTGGCTGGAGTTCTATCAGCGGCAGATCGAGTCGGCCGCGCCGTTCCCACCGCCGTACGCCTCGGTGGACCACCGTCCCGAGGGTCTGCGACCAGTCCCGGCCGAATTCCCGGATCCCTCCCTGCCCACGCACGGACCGTCCGTCACCGTGAGCGGCTACTCACCGACCGATCAGCAGATCACGTTCACCCCCGCCCGGGCCTGAATCCGGGCACTGGGCCCCGGACGGGCCCGTCGCCCCGGACTCGGACCGGCCCCGGGCCCGGTCGCCCGGACGGGGCACGTCCCCCCACAGAACCGGACGGACACGTTCCCCGGGTCCGGGCCCGGCCCGCAGCCCCCTCCCAAGGACCGCCACCATGACGCACGAAGAGCTCCTGCGGCAGATCCTCTCCTACGACAACCGCGCCGACCCCTACCCGCTGTACTCCGAACTGCGCAGAACACCGGTCGCCCAGGGCGGCGACGGCCTGTTCGTCGTCAGCACGTACGGGGAGAACAAGGGCCTGCTGCACGACCCCCGGGTCAGCTCGGACGCCCGCAACCTCTCCCCCGGCGTCGCCGGGGTCCTGCTCCCGGACGAGGACACGTCCGTGCTGCCGCCCTCCTTCCTCCGCCTCGACCCTCCCGAGCACGACCGGCTGCGCCGTATGACCATGCGCCCGTTCGGGCCGCCGGAGACGCCCCGGCGCATCAACGACATGCGGGGCGAACTGGCCGGCATCGTCTCCGGGCTCATCGACGCGTTCGGGGACCGCAAGCAGGTCGACCTCGTCGACGACTTCTCGTACCCGTTCCCCGTCACCGTGATCTGCCGGTTGCTCGGTGTTCCGCGCGAGGACGAGGCGCGCTTCCACACCTGGGCCGACACCATCGCCGCCGGGCTCGACCCGGTGCCGGGCCAGGACCCCGAGGAGCGACGCCGCGTCACCCAGCGGGCCCGTACCGAGCTGGGCGCGTACCTGTCGCAGCTCATCGACGAACGCGGCGACGCGCCCGGCGACGACCTGCTCTCCGCACTGGTCAACCAGCAGGGCCCGGACGGGCGGATGAGCCGCATGGAGGTGCTCAGCACCGCCTCCCTGCTGCTGATCGCCGGTCACGAGACCACGGTCAACCTGATCACCAACGGGATGCTCACCCTGCTGCGCAACCCCGAGGTACTGGAACGGCTGCGCGCCGACCCCCGGCTCGCCGGTCCGGTCGTGGAGGAACTCCTGCGCTTCGAACCGCCCGTGCACCTCCTGCCGCAGCGCACCGTGCTCGCGGACATCGACCTGTGCGGCACCACCATCACCAAGGGCTCCGCCCTCTGGCTCGTGCTGGCCTCCGGCAACCGCGACCCTCGGCGGTTCGCCGACCCGGACCTTTTCGACCCCGACCGCGAGGACAACCAGCACCTCGGTTTCGGCAGCGGTATCCACGCCTGTTTCGGCGCGCCCCTCGCCCGTCTGGAGGCTCAGATCGCCCTCACCGAGCTGGTCCGCAGGCTCGACGACCCGCGTCTGGTGGAGGACCCGCCGCCCTACCGGCGCAACGCCGTGCTGCGCGGGCCCCGGCATCTGAACATCGCCTTCGACGGGGTCAGGGACCGGGGCCTGGACCGGGACTGAACCCGGGACCGGAGTCAGGGACCGGGGCCTGGACCGGGACTGAACCCGGGACCGGAGTCAGGGGCCGGGACCGGGACTGAAACCGGGAGCGGGGCAGGAGTGGTCGCGGAACCGGGGCCTCCCCCGGCACTGCCGACCATGATGGGTTCATGGCCACGCGTGAACCCGACCGTCGCGATGCCCGGCCGTCCCTCGGGCAGGTCCTCCGTGGGGTGTCGTCGGCGTTGCTGGAGGCGGCGGGCGGACCTCGGACGGACGGAGGTGCTGGGCCGGCTGCGCACCGCTCCGGCACTCAGCGGCCCGGCCGGCGTCGGCGGAACGAAGGGGGCGGAGGGGTGGGAGACGCGGGAGCAGCAGGGGAAGCCGGAGAGCTGGGGGAGGTAGGAGAAATGGGAGAGGTGGGAGAGCTGGGCGGGCTGCGGCTCGGCGATCTGCCGGGGCTCGCCAACACGGTGGCGGACCTGGTCGGCGGAGCGATCACGATCGAGGACCCGCAGTCCCGTGTCCTCGCGTACTCACGGCTGGAGCATGAACCCGATCCGATGCGGCGGCTGACGATCCTCGGTCAGGAAGTTCCCCGTTGGCGCGTCCACGAGCTGCGGGAGAGCGGGTTCTTCCGGACCCTGTGGAACACCGACGACGTGGTGCGCCTGCCCGCCGACGGCCGTTACGCCGAACGGCTGGTCATCGCGGTGCGGGACGGCTCCGAGGTGCTCGGCTCGCTCTGGGCCGCCGCGGACGGCAGGCCGCTCGCCGAGGGCGCGGCGGAAGCGCTGCGTACGGCGGCACGGGCAGCCGTGCCCCATCTGTCGCACCACCGGACCTGGGGCCGGGCGGCGGCGCGGGCACGGGAGGAGGCGGTGCATGCCCTTCTGGAGCACCGCACATACGCGGAGGACAGCGCGTACGCGGCGCGGGCCGCGCGCGAGGCCGGGCTCGTCCCGGGACGGCCGTACGCGGTGATGGTCGCGGAGGTGCACCCCTCCGCGGTGATGGGCGCGAACCCCTTCACGGTGGTAAGTGCGGAGGTGTACGGCGGCCAGGCGGCCCGGGCAGTCCCCGGCTCGTCTTCCCTCCCCGCCTCGTCTTCCGTCCCAGGCCTGTCTTCCGCCCACGGACCGCCCTCCGTTCCCGCCCCCTCACCTGTTTCACCCGTTTCGCCCGTTCCCGTTTCCGGGAGCGCCTCCGAGCAGCGGGTGCTGGACGTGCTCGCGTTGCAGGCCACGGCCTATCGGCCGGGGTGCGTGACCGCGCGGACCGGGCGGCGGCTCCACGTCCTGGTCCCGGCGGCCGGGGGCGAGACCGATCCGGCGCGCGGACTGCTGCCGGCGGCCCGCTCGGTGTCACGCGGCGTGGTGTTCACGGGCGTCGGGCCGGTCGCCGCGGACCTGTCGGGGCTGCCCGCGTCGCGCGAGGCCGCGGAACTGGTGGTGCGGGTGCTGCGGGAACGGGCCGCGCGGGAGCCTGCCACGGGGGACAGGCCGGGCACGGGGCCGTGGGCGGTGTCGGCAGCGGCGGCGTACGACGAGGTGGTTCCCGAGGCGGCGCTGTTGCGGGTGCTCGACCGGGTCGGGCCGTTGTGGGAGACCCTGTCGGGGCCCGTGCACGCGATGACGGAGCACGACCGCGCGCACGGTTCCGCGTACGGTGCGACGGTGGCGGCCTATCTGGATGCGTTCGGGGACACGGGCGTGGCCGCCCGGCGCCTGAACGTGCATGCGAACACCTTGCGGTACCGGCTTCGACGGGCCCGCCAACTTTTCGGCCTCGACCTCGACGACCCCACCGTGCGGCTCCTGGCGGACATCGGGCTGCGGCTCGCCCGGCGCACGCGGTGAGCGCCCGGCCCTCTGATCGTTTCCTTGTCGTACGGGACATCGCCGTCACGCGTCCGTGGTCGTCCGGGACGAAGACGTGCCGGATGCCGCACGGTGAAGCTGTGCACGACGGCCGGCCGCTCGACGAGGCCGCGCACGACCGACGTCTGGAGGGTGTTTCATGTCGACTCCCGGTTCCTCTACCAGTACCGGTTCTTCTTCCGGCGCTTCCTCGGGCGCTTCACGTTCTCCCCATCGGCGGGCCCGCGCCCGCGAGGCCGCGCTGGCACGTGCCGTCGAGGACGGACTGCTCGGCCCCCGGTCGCCCCTGGTCGGCCTGCTCGACGTGGACGGCGTACTCGCCGCGGTCGGGGCGCTGAACGAGGCGTTCGAGGGGCCGGCCCCGGTGCACCACACGTTCGCGGCGAAGGCGTGCGGCCTGGTGCCGGTGCTACGGCTGCTCGCGGACGCGGGGATGGGCTGCGAGGTGGCCTCGCCGGGGGAGCTGGAGCAGGCCCTGGCCGCCGGGTTCACGTACGACCGGCTGGTCTTCGACAGCCCCGCGAAGACGGTCGAGGAGCTGGAGTTCGCCCTCGCCCGCGGCATCGCGATCAACCTGGACAACTTCCAGGAACTCGCCCGCGTCGACCGCCTGTTGACCGGCCGGGAGGCCGCCGGGCCCATCGGGCTGCGGGTGAACCCCCAGGTGGGCGCGGGCGCCATCGGGGCGATGAGCACCGCCACCGCGACCTCCAAGTTCGGGATCGCGCTGCGCGACCCGGGGGCCGTCGACGCGGTGATCGACGCCTTCGCGCACCGCCCGTGGCTCAACCGGCTGCACGCCCACGTCGGTTCCCAGGGCTGCCCGCTGCCGCTCATCGCCGAGGGCGTGCGGGCCGCGTACGAACTCGCCGAGCGCGTCAACGCGGAGCTCGGCCGCGCACAGATCACCGGACTCGACATCGGCGGCGGCCTGCCCGTCAACTTCGACGACGAGGACGACCGCCCGACGTACGCGGATCACGTGACCGAACTCCGGCGCGCCGCGCCCGGGTTGTTCGACGGCCGCTACACCCTGGTCACCGAGTTCGGCCGGTCCCTGCTCGCCAAGAGCGGCACCATCGCCACGGTCGTCGAATACACCAAGTCGGCCGGGGGCCGGCGGATCGCGGTCACGCACGCCGGGGCCCAGGTGGCGACCCGTACGGTCTTCATGCCCGATGCCTGGCCGCTGCGCGTCGGGGTGTTCGACGCCGGGGGCCGCCCGAAGCGGGGCCCGGCCGAGGTCGTCGACATCGCGGGGCCGTGCTGCTTCGCCGGGGACCTGACCGCGACCGCGCGCGAACTCCCCGCCGTCGAGCCGGGCGACGTGGTGGCGCTCTACGACACCGGGGCGTACTACTTCTCCTCGCACTTCTCGTACAACTCGCTGCCCCGGCCCGCCGTGTACGGCTACCGGACCGACCCCGGCGGGCGGGTGCGGTTCGCGCTCGCGCGCGAGGCGCAGAGCGTGCGCGACGTGGTCGAGGAGAGCGGGCTCTCCCAGGCGGACGCCCTGGTCGCGCTGCGCGCCACGCAGCATCGCACCGGGGCCTGATGCCGCGCCACGCTGCTCGGCACCGGGCCGGGGCGGGCCCTCAGGACCGCCGTCCGAAGAACTCGACCTCGGCGACGGCCAGGTGCTTGCCGGCGCCCGCTCCATACGCGTCGTCCATCGTGAGCCGGGCCCGTACCACCTTCGAACCCCGCAGGTCGAAGGTCTGCTGACCGGGCTGGTCCTTGACCCTGATCACCTTGTCGGCCTGGCCGCCGTCGGCGGAGGTGAGCCGGACGGTGATCCTGGCCGGACGGGCCTGGGTGAGGAATTCGTCCAGTTTCGTCGACGTGCCGGAGAAGACGACCAGCTTCAGCACCCGGACCGGCTGCTCGAAGTCGCACTCCAGGTACTCCCCCACGCCGGTGTCGGGGCCCGCCGCCGCAGGGGCCCAGTAGCGGTTGTTGAAACCGTCGAACGCGGCGCCCGCCGGATGCCCGGCCGCCCGGCTGGAGGCCCGGAAACGGGTGGGCGGCACCGCCTCCGGCGTCCCCGTCTCGTCCTTGGCGAGGCCGAACCAGCCCGGCACGTGCGGAAGGGCGAACCATATACCGCACGCCACCAGGACCAGAACGACCGGGAGCGCCAGGCCCGGACGGCGCCACAGTCGGCGCTTCGGCCGGGCGCCGGCGACGGGAGCCTGACGCGGTCGCCTACGCAGGATCCGACGCCACCAGGGCGGCCGGATCTCGGGCGGCGGGCCCGGGTCGAGGAGCAGTGCGCAGTGAACGCACAGGGTGCGGTCCGGGGCGTTCTGCGTACGGCAGTTGGGGCAGCGGACCGGAGCCCCGGGCGGCCGGTTCGCAGACGCGGGCGCGGGTGTCGGCGGCACGTCGGGGAACGCCTCGGGCCCCGGCTCGTGCGCGTCCCTCTCGTCGCCGGGACGGCGCGGGGCAGCCGTGGCAGCGGGGGGCGGCGAGGACGGTGGCCGTGAGGCCGGGGGTGGGGCCTGGGGGGCCGAGAAGGCCGGGGGTGGGGCCGGTGAGGCCGGGGGTGAGGCCGGTGAGGCCGGTGAGGCCGGTGAGGCCGGTGAGGCCGGGGGTGGGGCCGGTGGCGGTGGTGGCATCAGAGACAACTGGGGTGCGGGTTGCGGCTGAGGTCGAGGATCCGGCCGCGGATTCGGTTGCGGCTGCGGCTGCGGG
This sequence comes from Streptomyces sp. NPDC001750, assembly GCF_042892615.1. NCBI lineage: Bacteria > Bacillati > Actinomycetota > Actinomycetes > Kitasatosporales > Streptomycetaceae > Streptomyces > Streptomyces sp. NPDC001750. The sequence goes on from NZ_JBIAUE010000010.1 coordinate 88,701, forward strand.
TGTACCTGCGAATCAGGTCGAGGCCGTGGTCGCGTTCGCGGCTGCGGCGTCGGCTGCGGAGCAGTCCCCGTCCCGGCAGCGGAAGGCCCCGCACCACCCGCACCACCGGCATCGCTCGAACCACCCGCGCCCGCGGAACCGCCCGCACCGCCCGCACCGCCCGGACCACCCGTACTTCCCGAATCCCCCTCCCACTCCAGGAACGCCTGGCACGACGTGCAGAACTGCGTGCCAGGTGCGTTGTTCTGGCCGCACGTCTCGCAGATCACGACACCTCCAGGTCGAAGCCCACATGCGCCGGTATCTCCGTACGGACCAGCTCCTCCAGCCGCACCCGGTCGACTGGTTCGGGCCGCTCGGCCCGGATCCGTACCGTCACCCACGGCCGGGGCCCGCCGGGGAACCGGGCGTGCGGGGTCTGCGACCACGCCGTGCCGCCGCTCTCGACGATGTCCGGTTCGATCCCGGTCTCCAGGAACACCGCCTCCGCCAGCCCGCGCCGGGTGCCGCGCCTGCTGTGGCGTTCGACCGCGCCGCGCACCGCCGCGCGGCGCCGCTCGACCGGCTGGTCCTCGTGCGGGTCGACGGCAACCCACTGGGCCAGCCAGGACAGGAAGTCCTCCGGCGCGCTGCGCGGGTCGAGGTGGGCGGGCAGGTTGTCGATGGCGAGCAGGACCGGGGCGAGCACGTCGTCGAGCGCGGCGAGGAACCGTCGCAGGAAGTCCTCGTCCAGGTAGACCGCGGGGAGTTGCTCGATCAGCGGGTGCGGGGTCGGCAGCCCGGTCACGCCTGTGCGCATGGCGGTCAGCCCTCCCGTACCCGGAGCTGGTGCTCGTAACTGAAGACCAGCGCGTGCCGGTCGAGCACGATCTTGGTGGTGGGTTCGCCGCGTTGTCCGGTCACGGGGTCGGCGGGGAAGAGGCGTACGTCCTCCACCAGGTCCACCCCTGCCACCTGCTGCAGTACGGCGAACGCCTCGCCCGACTGGATCGGCCGCCCGAACGGCCAGCCGTCGCCGCCCGGCCCGCCACTGAGCGGGTTGAAGTAGCGGTAGAGGGCCGCCAGTGCCTCCTCCCGTACCCGTTCCGGCACCGCGCCCCTGCGGGCCTGGACCGAGGCGACCACGGTGACCCCCTGGTAGTAGGGCGGTTCGACCACCAGCCGGGCGCCGATGGGCCGCCGTTCGTCCAGATGGCCCGCGATCAGGGCGAGGGTGTGCTGCGGCGGGATCAGCTCGTCGAACTGGATGCGGCCCTGCTCGTCGCCACGCCCGGCCGGTACGACGAGCAGCCGCACCCCGCCCGCCTCCACCTCCGTGTCGCCGCCAGCCGGGACGCACTGCACCCGGGACGCGTCCGGGGCGACCTCGCGGGCCAGGAGCTCGTAGTCGTGCGGAACGACGGCCCGGTGCAGGGTCCGCAGCGTCATCGGGCCGCGCACCCGGGCGCTGTCCACCGTCTCACCGTCGACCCCGCCGAGCGCGGGCCGCCGGTTCTCCACCCGGGCCACGTACGGGATGGCGCTGCGCAGCACCCGGAGCGTGCCGCGGGCGACGTTGCCGCGCAGGCCACCGCCGGTGCGGTACGCGCGCACGCGCACGGTGGCACCCTTGGGCGGGACCGCCCCGTAGTAGCGGATGGACCCGTCCCGTTCCCGTACCGCCGGGCCGAACTCCACCCGGCCCGAGTTGGGGTCGAGGGTGATGTGCCGGTCGCCGGGGCCGGAGTGCGCGAAGTCGTCGACGCGGATCCACTCCGTGCCGTGCGGGCCGCCCGCCGGATCGGCCACCTCGACGACGAAGTCGCCGGGGACGACGGGCGGACGGCTCACCGTGAAGCTCTGCCCCGGTACGCCCTCGGCCTGGCCCAGCACCTCGTCGGTCACGGTCTCGGCGTGCACCGCCCCGACGGTGGCGCCGATCGTGAACGCGGTGACGCCGCGCACCACCGGGGGCGCCATGTAGGTGGGCTGCCCAGGCTCGGCCTCCACCAGCCGACAGCGCAGCCAGCCGCCGGTCCGGCGCACGACGACGGCCGGGGCGTGCCCCTGCGGGAGGTGCAGGATCAGCTCCCCGGACCTGTTGAAGCCGCCGGTGTCGTCCTTCTCGACCTCGCAGACCGTCCAGGCGCTGCCGTCCCATGCCTCCCAGAGCAGCGGCGGGCGCAGCGGGTCGACGCCGACGCCCTCGACCGCGCAGTCCAGCCGCAGCACGACGACGCCCGACGGGACGGCCACCGACAGACCCACGTACAGGGCGTCGCCGGGCGCGGGCGCGGTCCCGAAGCACGGGACGGTCCGGCCGAGCGCGAGCTCCTCGGTGCGGTCGACGGCGTCGCCCGATGTCGGCCAGGTCGCGAGGTGCGCGAACTCGCACGGAACGATGGACAGTTCTTCGCCGGTCGTGAAGACGACCGCTTCCTCGGTCTCGGTGCGGACGGTCGCCACCTCCGTACCCGCCCGTACCCGCACCGGTTCGGGCCGGGGCGCGGAGAGCCGGAACGTCACGTCGGTGCGGGCGGCGGTGGGCGGGTGCAGCCGGACCCCGATCAGGTCGAGGAAGGTCAGGTAGCTCTTCTCCGGCACCCGGTTCACCCGGTAGACCAGCTGGTCGACCATGGTCGCGAACGCCTCGATGAGGGTCACGCCGGGATCGGACACATTGTGGTCGGTCCACTCGGGGCAGCGTTGCTGGACGAGCCGTTTCGCCTCGTCGACCAGGCCCTGGAAGCGGCGGTCGTCCAGATGCGGACTGGGCAGCGTCACGCGCCGTCCACCTCCTCCAGATGCGGACCGGACAGTGTCACCGGCCGTCCACCTCCTCGTGCTCCGGGATCACATAGAACGGGAAGACCAGGTTCCGGGGGTCGTTGGCACCGCGCACGGTGTAGCCGATGTCGATGTACAGCACTCCTTCATCGGCCTCGTCGAAGCGCACGACGACCTCCGTGACCTCGATCCGGGGCTCCCACCGGTCCAGCGCGAGGCGCACCTCGTACGCGAGCTGCCCGGCCGTGCCCGCGTCCGCCGGGGCGAACACGTAGTCGTTGATGGCGCAGCCGAACTCCGGCCGCATGGGCCGTTCGCCCGGCGAGGTCGCCAGGATCAGCCGGATCGACTCCTCCAACTCGTGCTCTCCGCGCACCAGGGCGATGGACCCAGTGGCGTCCGTGCGCGGCGGGAACGCCCAGCCCGCGCCGATGAACTGCTGGCCCATGTCCGCTCAGCCCCCGATCAGCACGGTCGGGCAGCCCGACACGACGGGCGAACCGCAGCCCGCCAGGTCCCCGACCCGGGCGGCGGGCTGCCCGCCGATCAGCACCGTGGTGCTGCCGGGCGGCATGATCGCGGACGGCGGGTGCACGGCGGGCGGGGGCGCGGCGCACTGGTGCGGGGTGCCGACCGTGGCGGCGGGCAGCCCGCCGATGAGCACGGACGGGACACCGGGCGGTCCGACGATGCCCGGGTGTCCGGTGGGGTCGCCGACCCGTGCGGCTGCCGCCGCGCTTGCTGACATGGAACTCCGCTCCTCTCGGCTCGGCTCGTTCGCCGTATCCGATTTGCTCGCCGTGTCCGCTCGTTCGCCGTACTCGTTCGCCGTACTTGTTCGGTCGCCGAGTCCGCCTGCTCGCCGCACTCGTTCGCTCGCCGTACTCGTTCGCTCGTCGTCCCTGTTCGCTCCGCCGCCCGCCGCGCCCGCTCGGTCGGCGCCTCCGCCCGCCCGACGGGCGCACGCCGCCGTACGGGACGTCAATTGATCTTCACCAGGGGCGCGTTGATGGCCAGGGAGCCGCCGCCCTTGATGTCGGTGCGCTGCGTTCCGTCGACGGCGACCTGCGCGCCCCGGACCTTCACCGTGCCGCCGGTGGAGAGCTCGACCTCCCCGTTGCCGCCGTCCACCCGCACCCCGCCGCGGGACGTCAACGTGACGCTTTCACCACTGAGTTCGAGCGCTCCCTGCCCGCCGTCCAGCGCGACGCCGCGGGCCGCCCTGATGGACACCTGCTGCTTGGCCTCGATGGTCACGCTGCCGTCGCTGTTGATGACGATGGCGGTCCCCCTGCGGTCGAGGTCGATCTTCAGCTTGCCGTCGCCGGTGAGCAGGCGTACGCCCTGCGGTCCGTCCGCGCCGTCCAGGATCTCCAGCTGGTTGCCGCTCTTGGAGGCGATCGAGCGACGGTTGACCGCTCCACTGGTCGGGTCCACCAGCGGGGTGCCGCCGGAGGACCCAGATGACCCGGATGCCCCGGAGGACCCCGCCCCGGCTCCGGACGTGTCCGGCGGGTCGGACACCGAGCCGCCCGCGCCCCCCGGCCCGCCTCCCGCACCGCCCCCGCCCCCGCCTCCGCCGACTGCTCCGCTTCCGTCGGCGCCGTCTCCCCCGCTCCCGGCTCCGCTGCCCTGCGAGGGCCGGTCCTTCCCGTTGTACAGACCGGCGAGGACGTACGGGCGGTCCAGATGCCCGTGCTCGAACCCGACCAGAACCTCGTCCCCCACCTCCGGGATGAACGCCTCGCCGCCGCTCGTCCCGCCCGACTGCGCCGTACGCGCCCAGTCGCTCGCGTACTCGTCCGACAGCCAGGGGAACCGCACCTTCACCCGGCCCGAGCCGTCCGGGTCCTGGGTGTCCGTGACCGTCCCGTTGACCAGCCCCGCACAGCGTGCCCCGCCCCCGGCCGCCGCACCGGACGTGCCGGAGCCCGGACCTCCGCCGGTCAGCCCGAACAGCGAACGCTCCTGCTGCCCGGAGACCGTGAGCCACGTCTCGTAGCCGCGCACCGGGTCGAATACGTGCCGCGACGTGGTGACCGTGTACCGGCCCTCGAACGGCGCGCCCACCGCGTTGAGCGCCACCGCGCTGCCCGCCCGCACCTCCGGATTTCCCCGGATCACCGCCTCCAGCTCCGCGAACGATCCGGCGATCCGTTCCGCCAGCGCCTTCGCCGCCTGGTCCACCTGCGCCTGCGCCCCGTACGCCGTGTCCGTCACCACGAAGCGCGCCTCGCCGAACGGCGCGGTCACATCGGCGGCACTCACCCCCAGCTCCAGCGTCGCCGACTTCCCGGCCGGTGCCCGCCCCACGAGCGGCTGCTTCGTCCTCACGTCCCAGCCGCGCACCTCGACCTCGGAGACCTGCTCGGCGGACGACACCCCGGCCCGGCAGCGCAGCAGGTTGCTGCCCATCTCCAGGACCAGCGGGTCGCGGTCGGCCCGGGCGGATCCGTCGGGCGCGCCGCTCGCCTCCACCGGGCGGGTGATGTGCAGCTGCCCGTCCAGTACGTACGCCTGGGCGCCCGCCTCCTCGGCCAGCGCGCTGACGAACTCCCAGTCGGTCACGTTGGGTTGGGCGACGTGTTCGAGTACTGGCCCGGCCACGTCCACGTTCCCCGGTTTCAGTCCGGCGCGCTGGGCGACCTGGGCGCAGATGTCGGCGAGCGTCATGTTCTGGTAGCTGGCCACCCGGCGCCCGCGGAACAGCCGGTGCGATTCATCGAGCCCGCGTACGACGGTGAAGGTGCCGGTCTCGTCGAGTTCCACCTCCAGGGCGGTGACCACCCCCTTCAGCAGGGGCTTCGGGGCCGTGTCGCCGCCCGCGCGGGCCAGCAGCCGGGCCTCGGTGCCGATCTTCAGCCCGGCCTGTTCCAGCAGCACCCGGTCCGGGTCGCGGAAGCGCAGCAGGAACAGGTCGGGAAGCGTACGGCTGTCGTCGACGTACCCCTCGACCAGCGTGTTCACGAACCTCGGCGGCAGCGGACGGCCCCCGAACTCCACCACCAGCGCGGTCGCGACACCCGGCGGCGCCATCAGGACCGACCCCCGTCCCGGGCCCGTTCTTCCTCCTCCAGTCGCTTCAGCTCGTCCAGCGCGGGGAGCAGCAGTTGCCGCCCCGGGGCCAGCCGCATCGGGTCGTCGATCCCGTTCGCCTCCGCGATCACCCGCCAGGCGGCCGGGTCCCCGTACTCGCGCTGGGCCAGCGACGGCAGCGAGTCGCCCGCGTCCAGCCGGTGGACCCGGCGGGCCGCGAGGGCGCCCGAGGTCGGGTTCTGTCCCGGCGTCTCGCCGCTGATCTCCTCCATCGTCACCTGGCAGACGGCCCGGATCGGCACGCCCGACGTGGTGAACAGGGTGTATTTCGCCTGCACCTGGCTGACGTATCCGGGGAACCCGGTCAGCCCACCCCAGTGGAACACCACCCAGGGCGGCGACGAACGCTGCTGCTGGCGGGTCTCGTTCGTCGGCACGCAGCACGCGAAGAGCTGTTCCACCGCCGTCACCACCCGGGTGTCGTGGGTGTCGCCCGCGTCGAAGAACATCTCGACCGTGAGCTTGCTGGGCTGCGAGCCCTGGTACTCGGGCGGGCCCGAACTCTTGGCGCCCTTGGCAGGGCTCCGCTTCCAGGACGCGGCCTTGGTGAGGCTCAGCTCCTTCGGGTTGAACTGGAAGTCGATCCGCCCGCAGGGCGCGCCGGGGGTGAGCCCGCCTCCGGTCGGCGGCGTCCGCAGCTCCAGGTAGGCGTGTTCCAGCTTGGGCCGGGCAGAACCGCCCCCGCCGGCCTTCGCCGCGGCCGACGCCCCGGACGTACCGGCGGCGCTGAACGCGATGGGACCCGCACCGCTCACGGCGATCAGCCCTCCATCACGTAGCCGTGGTGGGCGATCTCGATGGTCTCCATCGCCACCTTGGGCGACTCGGGGTTGAAGGAGGGCCCGGTCCAGCGGACCGGCACCACCTCCAGCAGCCCCCACTGGGCCACCTTCTGCCCGTCCCCGGTCCGTGCCTCGATGTGCGCGGTCTTGCGGCTGAACCCGGTCGTCATGGTGGCGAACCAGCGGGCGACCTTCTCGGTCTCCTTGGTCAGCGGCCGGGAGAGCTTCACGTTGGAGTACTTCAGGCGGGTCGGCAGCTGCCACACGTGCCCGTTGTTGCCGCCCTCCTCCCGTGTTTCGAGCACCACCTCACAGCCGAGCCCGTCGCAGGTGTTGAACGACCCGAGCTCGATGTCGTCGATCGTCACGACGAAGCAGACGCTGACGGCGGGGTCCTCGTTCGGGGCGGTGGCCATGGCACGTACCTCTCACTTCCCTGTGGTGCGGCTGCTGTTCGTCCCTGCTCATCACTGTTCGTTGCTGTTCGTCGCTGCTCATCGCTGTTCGTCGCTGCCGGGTGGCTCGGGGCCGGGTGCCTCGCGGCCCGGCTTTTCAGTGCCTGGTGTTGATGAGGAAGCCGGCCCGTTCGCGTTCCAGTCGCAGATCGGCCTTGAGGAGGCGGCTGAGCGGCGGATACAGGGCGCGGACCAGTTCGTCGGTGACGACGGGCGGAGCCCCGCCGGGGGCCGGGGGGTGGGACCCCGGCGGGGCGGGGCCCCCGGCGGTGGTGCCGACGGGCTCGGGCGCCGGTACCGGTTCTGGTTCCGGATCCGGATCCGGATCCGGCGCGGGCCCCGGTTCCGGCTCCGGAGGGGGCGGTTCCTCGCTCTCCGTCTCGCGCTGGACGACCGGCGCCGAGTACGCCGGTGGGGTGTACGTCGAGGACGTGTACGTCGACGCCGGTGACCCGAACACCACGCTGCCGTCCGCCATCCGCTGGGCCACCCCCGCGGCAACGGCGACGGACCCCGCAGTCGTGAACCCGTCGGCGGACATCGAGGAGGCGGAGACGGCACGGCCTCCGGCGGTACCCGCCGAACGGGGCACCGGCGGCCCGCCGACCGGCTGCCGTTGCAGACCGGGCAGTGGCCGGGAGCGGGCGCCCGAAGCGCTCCCCGGAGCACTCGCCGACGGCGTGCTCCCGCGCTGCACCGGCACCGCATCCGACAAGGACACCGTCGCCGCCCACGGGGCTCCCGGGGATCCCGATCCCGCCCCCTCGGACGTCCAGCGCACCGGAACGGCATCGGGGTCGCCCCCGGCCCAGGATCCGGGTGTGGTTCCGGATCCGGTTCCGGATGCCGGTCCGTGGCCGGTGCCCGCGGGGCCGTCCACCGGGCCGAGGCGCTGTACGGCGGCAGGGGGCGCACCACCGCCGATGGCGCTCCCGTGGACGGACGGCGGTGTCAGCGGCCGGTCGGCCAGCAGCGGTGCGACCGGCCCGGTGGCCGGGAGCCGCGACGGAGGTACGGGAACGAGCGGGTCGGTGCGGCGCTGCACCGCCGCACCGGTCGCGGGAGCGGACTCCGCCGGGGCGGCCAGGAGGGGGTCGTCGCCGAGCAGCGGCGCGGTGGGCGCCTCGGGGCCGGACGTCTCCCGGTGCGCGGAGGCGTCGGGCGGGCCGGGCGCCCCCGCGGTCGCACCGGAATGGTCGCCGCTCTCCGCACTCCGCGCCACGGACACGACAGGCCCGGTGGGCACCAGCGGCAGAACGGCCCCGCCATCCGCGCCCGTCCCTGTGCCTCCCGTCCCCGGCGCCGTCCCCGCGTCGGTCGCGGCGGCCCGGCGCTGCGCGGTGGGCGGCAGGGCCTGCAGCGGCGCCCCGAGGCCGGGCGCGCGCGGAGGTCGTTCACCAGCCAAAGGCGTCGCCGCACGCTGAACGGGCAGCGGCGCCGATACGCCGTCGGGCGCGGACACGGGCGCGGCGCCGGGGCCGTCCGGCATCGCGGCCACGGCCCGTTCGCCCACCAGATGACGTACGGGCAGCTCCGCCGCGGCCGATTCCCCGGCCGACGTCATCGCCGCCGACCCGGCGCCCGTGGCCCGCTGCACGCCGAGCGAGCCGGGCGTCGTGGCGCCGACGGAAGCGGACGGAGCCACCGGCAGGGACCTGTCCCGGACCGACAGCCCTCCCCGCGCCTCCTCCGGCGCGTGAACCGACCGCTGCACGGAATCGCCACCGTGTTCCGCCGGTGCCGGGGCGGTGACCCCGTGCACGAGCCCCGTGGGCGCGTCCGGACTGACCAGATGGCCGAGCGGCGTACCGAGCGCGACATCGCGCCGGGTGGAGAGCGTCTCCTGGAACCCGGACGGATTCGTGATCAGACCCTGACCGGTCAAGGTCCGCTGGATCGGCTGGAGTTCGGACAGGTCGGCCCGCTCGCGCGGCGCGCCGTGCTCCGCCCGTACGTCGTGACCGTGCTCCGCCCGTACGTCGTGGTCCGTACCCGCCCCGCCCTTCTCCGTGCCCCCGGCGTCGTCCGCACGCGCGCCGCCGCGCAGTCGGGAACCGCCGTCGCGCAGCCAGGACATCAGCCCCATGAACTCCTCCGTCCTCCCCGCGCTCCCCGCGTTCCTCGCTCCTGCCCGTCGCTACTGCCCGTTGAGGCGGGCGACCTGTGCGACGAACCTCAGACGTTCCGGATGCTCCAGATCCAGCAGCTCATCGAGCGGCCAGTGGAAGTGGTAGGCGAGGTACGCGACCTCCTCGTAGAGCAGGTCGGCCGCGTACGTCACGATTCCCCCAGGCGGCCACCGGCGAGGTTCACCGCGAACTCCTCCTGGCAGGCCGGACAGGTGACGGCCGCGCGGGTGTGTCCCTCGGCGTTGATCCGCCGGTAGAAGTCCTGGAGAAAGGCCAGGTCGGAGGCGAAGAGGTCCTCGATGATGCCGGGGTGGACGTCGTCGATCGTGCCGATCCGGGTGACGACCCGGGCGATGAGTACGACCGAGAGGTATGCGGAGTTCTCGCGCACCCGGTCGTCCCGCAACGGCACGAGTTCGTCGCGCGCCGTGGCGAGCCGCATGACTCCGGTGCGGTGCACGACGCCCGCCTCGTCGACGTACCCGCGCGGCAGCTGGAAGGAGAACTCCGTGCGCAGCGTGTCCCGTTGGCCGGCCGCCCCCGCCGGGTCCCGCCCGTCCGTCCGCCGCGGGACTCCCTCGCCCGCGTCCGGCGCGGAGGCGTGCGGGTGGACGTGTGCGGGAGCCGATGCCGTACGCCGCATCAGTCGACTTCCATGCTCTCGTACGTGATGGCGAGCTTCTCCGTCAGCACCGAGGTGTCACCGGCCTTGAGGGTGCCGATTTCCAGGGACTTCGGCCAGGCGTTGATGAGTTTGTAGCGCTTGATGGGGATGCCCTCGTGGTCGTAGACGATGACCGCTCCGTTCCGCCGGGCCATCGGCATCCGCCCGAACCGCGAGTCCTTGATCCAGCGCTCGAAACTGTTGTCCTCGGTGAGACCCCGGGTCACGGTCACCTCACCGGCCTTCGGCCGGCCGGGGAGCTTCTTGATGGCGTAGCGGCCGTCGGCGGTGTTCTGCTTCAGCTCGATGACGTCCTGCTCCATCTTCAGACCGCTGACCTCGGTGATCTGCTTGATGACGACGCTGTCGAATTCGAGGCCGAAGGACGCGCCGACGGTGCTGTCGAGATCGGGAAGTGGCACAACAGGCTCCTTTTCCGCTCTTGCCGTTTCAACCGCTCAGTCCGCCCGTACCGCGCATGTCGTCGGCGGGGAGGACATCCATCACGCCCCGTCACTCGTCGACGCCGCCGCTGCCCTCGCTCAGCTGGGACAGGCGGAAGACGACGAACTCGGCGGGCTTGACCGGCGCCACCCCGATCTCGCAGACGACCTGGCCCGCGTCGATGCTCTCCGGCGGGTTGGTCTCGCGGTCGCACTTGACGTAGAACGCCTCTTCCGGGGTGAGCCCGAACAGCGCCCCCTTGCGCCACTCGTTGACCAGGAACGCCGAGACCGTGCGCCGGATACGGGCCCACAGGGCGTCGTCGTTCGGCTCGAAGACGACCCACTGCGTACCGGCGAGGATCGACTCCTCCAGGTAGTTGAAGAGGCGCCGGACGTTCAGGTAGCGCCAGGCCGGATCGGAGGCCAGGGTGCGCGCGCCCCAGATGCGGATGCCACGGCCCGGGAAGGACCGGATGCAGTTCAACCCGATGGGGTTGAGCTGGTCGTGCTCCCCCTTGGTCAGCTGCGTCTGGAGCGCGACCGCCCCGCGCACGACCTCGTTGGCGGGGGCCTTGTGCACCCCGCGCGACTCGTCGTTGCGCGCCCACACCCCGGCGATGTGGCCGCTCGGCGGTACGAGTCGCGCACGCCCCGAGGAGGCGTCGGCGACCCGGATCCACGGGTAGTAGAGCGTGGCGTACTTGGAGTCGAAGTTGGCCCGGTCGGTGCGCCAGGCGCGGATCTGCTGCGGGGAGAGCCCGGGCGGCGGGTCGAGGATGGCCACGCGGTCGCCCATCAGCTCGCAGTGGGTGATGATCCCCTGCTGTACGGCGATGACGGACTCCAGGTCCAGCAGTCCGCGCTCGTACGCACTCATCAGGTCCGGCACGGCGACCGTGGTGATCTCTTCCACCGCCTCCAGGCCCCCCAGGCCGGTGCGGCGGTCGGGATCACCGACGTACACCTCGGGGGTCAGCGCCCCGGCGTCGGCCGGCGCGGGCGCGGCGGGGGCCAGGACGACGGACTGCGGTTCGGGCCGGGCGGGGGCGGCACCGCGCCCCGACTCCCGTATCTCGATCAGTTCCGAGGCGGCGTTGACCCGGGTGGCGACGTTCTCCTTGCTGCGTTTGGTCGTGACGTCGGGATACGTCTCGACCACCTGCCCGTCCCGCTTCACGACGAGCCGGAACACGTCGGAGGGCGGATCCTCCCCCTCCGCGGCGGCCACCTCAACGGTGATCTCACCGACCGCGCCGGGCCGTGGCTTCACCGCGTACGGCCCGAGCCGCGTCTCCGACCCCGGTGGCAGCTTCCCGGCGGCCGACCCGTCGTCCACGTCCTCCGCAGGAGGTTCGGTGCCGTCGCCGACGCGCACCACGTAGCAGACGCCGCCGCCGTTGGAGAAGAACCCGTGGACGGCGGAGGCGAGATACGTGCCGTCGACGAAGTCGCCGAACGTGGCCACGAACTGGCTCCAGTTCGTGATCAGCGTCGGCTCGTCGAACGGACCCTTGCGCGCGAAGCCGACGAAGGCGGCGACCGAGGTGCCCACCCCTTCGATCGGCCGGGACCCGGACTCGATCTCCTCGACGTAGACGCCCGGGGACAGGTACGACGGCATATGAGCTTCTCCTTGGCCGGGGAACGCCCGCAATTCTCGTGACAGCCGCGATCACCGGGAACGGACGCACGGCCGCCCGCCCGTGCACGGGCCGCTGCCCGATCAGGCAACGCCCCCGCCCGTGCACGCCGCCGCACCCTGCCCGGTGACCGGCCCCCGTGGCCTCCGTACGCATATTCACGTCCCCGCACCCTGGGGCGGCGGCAGGGTCCCGTGCCCGTGGAGTGCCGACTGTCCGGGAAGCGGTGGGCCGGGAGGGCGGATGAAGGCGGTTCCGGAGAGGGACCCCGGCGCTGCCCGCGCCCAGCCCGTTCCCGCGCGTACGGGGGTGTCCCGTACAACAGCTCCCCCACCGCAGCGCCCGCCGGGCGACCGTCCGTCCCCCGGGCCTGATCCGCGGAGTCTGCAACGGCTGCAACGCGCCGCCGGGAACGCGGCCGTCTCGCGTCTGGTGGCCCAGCGCTACACGGCCCCGGTCAAGCCGTCTCCGGCGCAGGCGCCTGGCTTCCGCCGGGTGCAGTCGGATGTCGCGGCGAAGAAGACCCGTCTGGCCGCCCACGCCCCGGCCGCCGCGGAGTCGAAGTCCGCGCAGGACGCGGCCGTCGCGCCCCCGGACGACAAGGAGGCCCAGGGCAAGGCGGCGAACGCGGAGAAGATGAACGCCGCGAGGCCGGGCGAGTTCAACAAGCAGGCGTTCGTCGACGCGGTGAACAAGGCGATCGACGCCCAGGCACCGAAGAACCTCGACGAGGCCGACAAGTTCGCCAAGTCGGGCAAGGCCGACCAGATCAAGTCGGAGGTCGACGGAAAGGTCTCGGACGGCAAGGAGTCCTCCGCCAAGGACATCGAAACGGCGACCGAGGCCCCGCCGGACACCGCGGCGGCCAAGGACAAACCCGTCACCCCGATGACCCCGGACCAGCCGCCCGCCAACCCCGGCGCCCCCTCCGCCGCGGACGCCACCCCCGACAGACAGCCCGCGGCCGTCACGGACTTCTCCCAGGGCCCCGCCGCCAACGACAAGGCCCTCGCGGACGCCGACGTCACCGAGGAACAGCTCGCCAGGGGCAACGAGCCCGCGTTCGACGAGGCCCTGTCGGCGAAGAAGACAGCCGAGGCGGACTCCGCGAAGGCCCCGGCCAAGGGCAGGGCGGCCGAGAACCAGCAGCTGTCCACGGCCAAGGCGGGCGCGGCGGCGGCCGGGACACAGGCCATGGCCACCCTGACCGCGACCCGGAGCGCCGCCGGGAAGCAGGTCGACGGCGGCAAGGGCGAGACGAAGACGCGGGACGAGAAACGCCGCGCCGAGGTCACCGCGAAGCTCCAGAAGGTCTACGACACCACGAAGAAGGACGTCGAGGAGACCCTGTCCGGTCTGGACAAGAAGGTCGACACGGCGTTCACGGCCGGGGAGAAGGCCGCCCGGGACGCGTTCACCGCCGACCACAAGCGCCGTATGAAGGCGTACAAGGACAAGCGCTACTCGGGCCTGACGGGCAAGGCCCGCTGGGTCAAGGACAAGTTCGCGGGTCTGCCGAAGGACGCCGACAACCTCTACCAGGAGGCCCGCAAGCTCTACGTCACGAAGATGCAGGGCGTCATCTCGTCGGTCGCCGACCTCATCGGCACCGAACTCGGCCGCGCGAAGGCCCGCATCGCCAAGGGCCGCGCCGAACTCAAGGCCGAGGTCGACAGACTCCCCGCCGATCTGCGCCAGTTCGGCCAGGACGCGGCGAAGGACTTCGCGGGCAAGTTCGACGATCTCGAATCAACCGTCAACGAGAAGTCCCAACAGCTCGTCCAGGATCTCGCGAACAAGTACACCGCCGCCCTGAACAAGATCGACGAGGAGATCAAGAGGCTCCAGGAAGCCAACAAGGGCCTGATCGACAAGGCGAAGGACGCAATCGTCGGCGTCCTCAAGACGATCAATGAGCTGAAGAACCTCCTCCTCGGCATCCTGGCCAAGGCCGCCTCCGCGATCATGAAGATCATCAAGGACCCCATCGGGTTTCTCGGCAATCTCGTACGCGCGGTCGGCGCCGGTCTTCAGCTCTTCATCACCAACATCGCCGACCACCTCAAGACCGGCCTCGTCTCCTGGCTCCTGGGCACCGCGGTCAAGGCCGGCCTCGAACTCCCCGCCCGCTTCGACCTCAAGGGCATCATCCAGCTCATCGGCTCGCTCCTGGGCCTCACCTGGGCCAACATCCGCGCCCGCATCACCCGTAAGGGCGTCCCCGACCAGGCCCTCAGCGCCGTCGAGTCCTCCGTCCCCGTCGCGAAGAAGCTCGCCGCCGAAGGCCCCGCGGGCGCCGTCAAGGAAATCCAGGCCGAGGCCGGCGACCTCAAGGCCACCATCCTCCAGAAACTCACCAGCTATCTGATCCCCACCGTCATCATCGCCGGGATCACCTGGATCATCTCCCTCCTCAACCCCGCCTCCGCCTTCGTCCGCGCGGTCAAGGGAATCATCGACATCGTCACGTTCATCGTGAACCAGGGCTCCCAGATCGTCGAATTCGTCAACGCCGTCCTGGATGCCGTCGTCGCCATAGCCAACGGCGGATCGGCAGGCGTCCCCAAGATGGTCGAGGCTGCCCTGGCGACCAGCGTTCCCCTCCTCATCGGCTTCCTCGCCTCCCTCCTCGGCATCGGCAGCCTCGCCAACAAGGTGAAGAGCGTCTTCCACGCCGTCTCCCGGCCCGTCAACCGTGCCATCGACAAGATTGTCGGATTCATCGTCAGGAAGGGAAAATCCCTCTGGGGAAAACCCAAGAAAAAGGCTCAAGGCCGCCGGAAGAAAGATTCCCCTTCGCCCCCTGGAAGAAAAGGGCCAGGAAGAGAAAAACAGCAGAACAGCACCAGGGGCGAACAAAAAGAGAGAAACGATTCCGAAGCAAAGAAGAAAGTTCTCGAAACCGCCCTGCGGGACGCTAATTCTCGCGTCAGGAACAAGATCGGCGGACAGTCGATCGAAAGTGTGCTGCAGGATGTGATGAAGCGCTGGAAACCCAAGGGGCTCCGGCGCATCTGGGTCGAGACGGGCAGGGCGCCCGAGACGCCTGATTTCAGGATCAAAGCCCAAGTAAACCCGGTCGGGGCGACCACGAGGTACTTCCTCAACTATCTGAGGAAAACCACTCAGGCAGCTTTCATATCAGTCATTCACGGAGACCTCCCCCTCCCCGTCACACAACAGACCCCCGGCGGGGTACACCCTGTGTTCCATCAACGCCAGCTCCCCTACTATCCGGTGAACTCCAATGCCCATCCCGATGTCAGCAGGGGGAGGCCGACTGTAGACACATATGCCATCGGCTATCTGAAGCACCCTTACAATGGCCTGATGGGAGGAAAGTGGGCCGGCCCGGTGAAGAGCCGCGAGAAATCGAACTACAGCCTGCACAGCGTGCGGGAAGCGCATGCCGAGGAAGGGGTTATCAATCATTTTGATTATCTTTTGAAGAGTGACTCAAAGATTAGAAAGGCAGTGAAGAAGTCTCCTGAGCCGAGCCTGGTCATTTATGTCACCAGGTCGCCATGTGTCAACTGCGCGTCACATATCGCCAATTTTTTCGACACACTGAATGGAATCAACCCGAAGAGCAGGGCGACCGTGCATGCGGCAGCTCTCTACGGTGGTCCGAGTGACGGCGTGACGCAGACTTCGTCGGACACCGTGAACGACAACTGGGACGCCGTGTCCCGCATCACGGCGGCCCGGACGGATCTGGCCCAGCAGGGACATCAGCAGATACCCGCGGCCGCATTACGGGAGCTAGTGGACCCGGTGGCCGGATCGCAACTGGACCAATGGTTCGTTTCCAGGGGTGCACCGCAGGTGACCCCGCCCGTCAATGCGGTGATTCGGGAGGTCGCCAACCCGCCGACGAACATGCGGTACCCGGGGCAGTCCTCATCGCAATCCATGCAGTCCTGGGCCTCGAATCGTGAGCCGTGGGCTAACGTAGACACCGGCCCGGACCGAATGGCCGCGCGTTTGGGGATAGCCGTCCTGTTGTCCCGGGGAGTGTCTGTCGAACCCGTCCAGCCGACAGATCCACATGTCGGATTTGTTGTCGACAGTTCACATCAGGCGGCACGAAGCGACCCGCAAGGGGCTTCTCAGACACGCGCGTTCGAACCCCCGAACGTGGCGAACCTCACTCCACAGGAAGCCTTCGATTACCATTACATTCGTGCGCAAATGGCTGCACGCGCCAGCGAAATGAAGGCGCTGGTGAATGAAGTGCGGGATCAGTTGAAAAATATCCATATCACTTGAATCATTCGGTACGGTAGGCCGGGGGCGGAACGTCATGAACCGTTCAGATACGAGTTGGAACGCCGTAAACCGTTCAGATATGATCCGAATCTTCGGCCCCGCCCTGGCGCCGGTCCTGAGTCCCGACGAAATCCCTGAAGGGGTGGAGGAGAGACGAGCCCGATTCACCCTGCAGAATATCGGCGTGCCGACGAGCATCGGCGACACCATTGTGACCGACTTGTGCGACATGAGGCCCTTGCATGAGGTCCTGATTGGAATTCAACTTCCCCCCTGGGCACGGTCAGACAACGTGTTTAAGTTGGGGCTGTTCCTCGATGGATTCTTGTGTCTGGACGGAGCTGCGGGACCGGTTCTCCTACTGACTCGTGATCTCGAGGAATCACCGACTACGCTGTCGAGTGATCTCTATGCGTTCGTCTGCTTGCTGGTGTGGATCGGTCAGGCCACGTACCGGGCCGATCGACCTGACGGCCGGGACGTCGCCGCACTCTTGGAAGAGATCGATCCCGGCTCGCTGAGTGCTTCCGCGATGTGGGAGAGTGTTTACGAGAACCTGACCGGTTGATTCAAGAACCCGACCGGTTGCCATCAAAGCCCGTCGACGCGCGTGATTCAGGCAGGGGAAGGCGGCAGCGGTTGCGTACGCGCTTCCGGTGTCAGGCGGGCCAGTTCGTCGAAGGCCGTGCCGTCGAAGCCACCCACGGATGTGGCGAGGTGGTTCAGTGTTCGCCGAGCACCTCGGGGCGACCCGCGAACAGACCTGTGCTCGAACCGGCGGTGGTGCCTCGTTTGAGTAGGCGTTCCAACCGCCGGGCACCGCACGTCAGATGGAGCCATCGAAGCCCCTGTCTGCGTGAGTGAGGGTGGCGGCGAGCAGGGCGGCCGTAGGCAGGACGTGGACCCAGCGGTGGTCGGGCGCGTAACGGGTGTGGAGGATGTCGACGGACCTGCTCGAGGCCGGGCGCGGTGCCGGTGGGCTCCGAGCGGGCGATGTCGACGTCGAAGCGAATGGTCGTCACCGGGAAGGCCTTTCATGCAACATGAGGTGAGGGCGCGGGCTCGGCACCGCGGCTCCATGCCATGCCCACCATCCTCAGAAACCCGTACGCGCAGGTACTTCGTCCGTCCCGTGGCGGTGGGGCCGTCCGTCAGGCGCCCGCCACCCGCACCCGGAGCGACTTCATCCCGTTGATGAAGTTCGACACCAGGCGGCGCGGCGGACCGGCGAGTCGGAGGGGCCCCGGCGGCAGGGTGCGGCAGGACTCCTCGTACAGGGCCCGCAGTTGCAGCCGGGCGAAGTGGGCGCCGAGGCAGACATGGGGGCCGTCGCCGAAGGAGACGTGGGGGTTGGGCGTCCGGGTGAGGTCCAGGGTGAACGGGTCGGGGAAGACGCGTTCGTCGTGGTTGGCCGAGGCGTGGAAGACGACCACCTTGTCGCCTCGCCTGATGCGGGTACCGGCCAGGTCCGTGTCGCGGGTGGCGGTACGACGGAAGGACAGGACCGGCGGGTGGCGGCGCAGCAGTTCGTCGACGGCGGTGGTGAGTTGCACGTCTCCCGCACGCAACCGCGCGTACGCGTCAGGGTGCCGGGCCAGGAGGTGCAGGCCGCCCGGGGCCGCGCTGCGTACGGTGTCATTGCCCGCCACCACCAGCAGGAAGAAGAACATCTCCATTTCGGGGACCGTGAGTTCGGGGTCCGTGGCCAGGGACGTCATGACGTCGTCGGCGGGGTTTTGGCGCTTGTGGGCGGCGAGCGCCTGCGCGTAGTCGAACATGTCGCCCAGTGCCGCCGGGGACCGGGGGTTGAGGGGTTTGCCGTCCGGGCCCGGTGAGGACGGCCCGGCCTCGTCGGGGTCCTGGTAGCCGATGACGCGCCGGGTCCAGTGCAGGAGGAGATCCCGGTCGCTGTCCGGCACGCCGAGCAGATCGGTGAGATTGAGCAGGGCGTAGTCGTCGGTGACCCGGGCGACCAGGTCACATGTCCCGTCGGTGGCGCGGGCCTCGGCGACCGCCGCGGTGAACAGGGAGCGCGCCCGCTCGCGGACGGTCCTCTGGAAGCGATCCACGCGCCGGGGCGTGAAGGCGCGGCTGGTGAGAGTACGCAGCCGACGATGGTGCGGCGGGTCCTGGTTGAGCATCATCCGGCGGATGAACGGCAGGTCGTCGGGGTCCTGGTCGCGGATCTGGGTGGCGCCGAGGTACGAGGAGTACGTCGACGCGTCCTTGAGGACCCGGACGACGTCCTCGTGCCGGGTGACGGCCCAGAAGCCGGGGCCCGCCGGCCAGCCGAGGACCTCCGGTTCCTCCTGCCATGCCACCGGGTGGTGGTCGCGCAGCCGACGGTAGCGGTCATACGGGATGCCTCGCGCGTACAACCGAGGGTCGAAGACGTCCGGTACGGACGGCTCCGGCGTGTACGCGATGGGCTTGGGCCTGTCGGACGTGCCGGCGACCGCGGCGGGTCCGTCCGCTACAGCCTGATCCGGTACGGGCTCCTCCGGTACGGGCTCCTCCGGCACGGTGCCGTTCACGCCGACGCCCCGCCGTCCCGCTCCTCGGCCCGCTCGCCGCCCCCTGCCTCGACCCGCGCACCGTCCCACACACCGGACCCCGCGTCGTCCCGCTCGTCGTCCCGCAGGAAGTCCTCCACCACACGGATCAGGTCGAGCGGGACCTCGTCCATCGCGTAGTGCCCACAGGAGGGCAGTTCCACCAGCTCGGCGTGCGAGTACCACCGCATCCAGGTGGCGCGCTGCACCTCGGCCGACAGCGCCGGGTCCAGCGCGCCGACGACGGCCAGGGCCGGTACGGACGAACCTTCGATCCGCTCGTGGAAGTCCTCGCGCGCCCAGGAGTCCAGCCACGTCCGGAACGCCTTCTCGTCGCTGCGTTCGAGCGAGCGGCGCACCATGCGGTCCAGCCAGGCTGCCGGTCGGCGGCCCCCTGTGGTGATGTCGAGGATGGCGCGACGGTTCTCCGGGGCACGCGCCGCACCGGAGAAGAGTTCCCACTGATCGGGCGGGAACGGTACGCCGGACGCGGGGACGGGCGAGACCCCGACGAGCCGTCGCACCCGGTGCGGTGCTGCGGCCAGTGCCCGCTGGGCGACCGATCCACCCATCGAGTGGCCGATCAGCGAGAACCGTTCCCAGCCGAGCCGGTCGGCCAGCGCGAGCACGTCCGCGGCTCCCTCGGCCGTGGTGTACGCACCGTCCACGCCCCTGGCCCCGCCGTATCCGCGCAGGTCCACCACCGCGTACTGGAACGACCCGAGGTCGAGGTCCGGCAGCACCGGGGCGTAGGCCGAACGGTCGGCGAGCCAGCCATGCACGGCGATCACCTTGTGCGGACCGTCGCCGTGCAGTTCGTGGGGCAGGTCAAACGTTGCGGTCACGCGGACTCCCGTCACCGTACGGAGCCGGCCGGTCGATCGCCGGTCGGCCCGACCACGGTGGCGGCAGGCGTCGTCGTGCGCAAGAGGGCACGTACGGCCGCACCGCACCACCGCACCACCGCACTTCATGACACCGTCTCGCCGCGGTCGCTCGCTCACCCCAGCAGCTTCAGGTACGGCCCGAATTCCGATGCCAGCGTCAAGCGGCCCAGTTTCTGGTACTCGCGCTGGATCGCGTGGATGAGCGTCGGCATGGTCACGGGTTCGCCCGTGTCCGCCGCCAGGTAGGCGGCCGTCACGGCGATGGAGCGGATGTTGCCGCCCGCCAGCTCGAAGCTCTCGGCACAGAAGGCGAGATCGAGGTCGCTGCCGCGTGGGAGTGCAGGTCCCAGGCAGCGTTCCCAGAGAACGAGGCGCTGCCCGGGGTCCGGGACCGGGAAGTCGACGACCAGGTCGAGGCGGCGGGTGAAGGCGTCGTCGAGGTTGGCCCGGAGGTTGGTGGCGAGGATGGCCAGACCGTCGAAGGACTCCATGCGCTGGAGCAGATACGCGCTCTCGACGTTCGCGTAGCGGTCGTGGGCGTCCTTCACGTCCGAGCGTTTGCCGAAGATCGCGTCGGCCTCGTCGAAGAGAAGAACGCCGTTCACGCCCGCGGCCTCGGAGAAGATCCGTTCCAGGTTCTTCTCCGTCTCGCCCACGTATTTGTCGATCACCGTGGCCAGGTCGACGGTGTACAGGTCGAGCCCCAGATCGGCGGCGATCACCTCCGCCGACATCGTCTTCCCGGTGCCCGAGTCACCCGCGAAAAGGGCGGACACGCCCCGGCCCCTGCCGCCGCCGGGGCGCATGCCCCACTCCCCCAGCACCCGGTCGCGATGGCGGGCGCGGGCGGTGAGTTCGCGGAGCTGGACGTGGGTGTCCGGGGGGAGAACGAGGTCGTCCCAGGTGACGGAGGGTTCGATGCGCCGGGCCAGCCGGTCCAGGCCGGCCGCGTTCTGGGCGCGGGCGCCGTGACGGACGTGGTCGGGGGTGAGGGTGCCGCCTTCCAGGTGGGTGGCCTGGGCCGCACTCCGGGCGGCGCGAGTGATCTGCTCCGGAGTGAGAAGAAACGGCGAGAGCAGCCGGTCGACATCGGCCATGTCGGGGGCCGGGGCAGTGGCAGGCACCGGGGCAGTGGCAGGGACCGGGACAGTGCCGGGGGTAGGAGCCCCGTACGCGTCGTCGTACGCGTCGGCCCAGAGGGCGGCCCGGGTCGAGGGATCGACACGGGGAGCGTGCAGCAGGAGCGGTGGCGCGGCGGACCAGGCCGCGTCCCAAGGGGCCCGGCCCACCAGGACCGTGGGGACCGGCGTGCCGGTGAGCAGCCGGAGAAGCCCCGGATGGTCGCGGGAGACCGCGTCGAGAGGGGCACAGACCAGCCCGGCGCCGGTCAGTCGGGCCTCCCGCACCAGGGAACGGACCGCCTCTGCGGGAGCAGGATCCTCGGCCAGCCTCGCCAGGTCGAGACCCAGCACCCCGCGGCCCGCCCGGGTCAGGGCGGAGGCGGCGAAGGCGGTGCCCGCGCCACCCTGGTCCTCACGGAGGTGGACCAGCGCGATGTCGTGGGCGAAGGCCCGGGCCAGTGGGGCCGGGTCGCCGACGCCCGGTACGGCGTGCCACGGGGCGAGGAGATCCACCAGCCGGGGATCGGGGGTGTCGTCGCCGAGGAGGTGCGCGGCGACCCGGTCGGGGACGCGGAGCGAACGGTTCAGGAACGGGCGGTCCATGTCCTCGACCAGCAGCAGGCGCCCCTCCCGGAGGGGCGCACAGGCCGAGAGCCGACCGCGCGCCGCCTGGTCGGCGGGGGACAGCCCGCACAGGCCCAGGGCCAGGCCGATCGACGGGCGGCGGCGGGTGACGTCGTCGTTGAGGTAGCCGTAGAACGCCTCGAAGCGGTCGTCCACATCGGGGACGAGGGTGATGAGCAGGATCTCCACGTCGAGAGCGGTCAGCCCGAACTCGTCCGCCAGGGCGGTGAGCCGGGTCGGCTCGGCCGGAGCCTCTTCGTCGTACGGAACGGGGGACGGGAAGGCGCGCGCCTCCTTCGAATCCAGCAGACGCGTGACAGTGTCGTCCGTGAGGTAGAGGCCGCGGAAGGCGTCGTCCGGGTCCGGGTCGGTGGCCTGCCTGGCCTCCACCGCTCGTCGGACGCGCTGCTCCACCGCTGTCGCGCGGGCAAGGAGATGGCGCAGGTTCGCGTCATCCTCGGTCGTCATGAAGCCCCGTCCTCCGCGTCCTTCTCCATCGCGTCCCCCGCGCCCTTCTCCGCCCCGTCCACCACTTCCTTCTGCACGCCGTTCTCCGGGTCGGCCGCCGCGCCGGCCGCACCACCCGCCGCACCGGCTCCCCGGTTCTCGGTGATGCGGAGCGAAAGACCACGCCGGCGCCCTGTACCGGAGTTCCGCCGCCCGTCCGACCGGCCCGGAGCACCGTCCGACCGGCCCGGAGCACCGTCCGGCCGGGTCCCGTCGGAGTCCGATCCGGCCCGCTCGTCGTCCGGTACCGGTCGTACGGGCCTGCCCTGGCGGCCCCCGTACACCGGGAGCCAGCCACGCCCCGGCATCGGTTCCGAGGGCGGCTCGTCCCTTTCCGGCATGTCCCCGAACCTGGCCTGCACCCCCTCGTCGCCCACCGGCGGACCGGCCGCAT
Organism: Streptomyces sp. NPDC001750; assembly: GCF_042892615.1. Taxonomy (NCBI): domain Bacteria; kingdom Bacillati; phylum Actinomycetota; class Actinomycetes; order Kitasatosporales; family Streptomycetaceae; genus Streptomyces; species Streptomyces sp. NPDC001750. The sequence goes on from NZ_JBIAUE010000010.1 coordinate 111,033, forward strand.
AGCTCGGCGACGCCGTCACCGGCACACTGACCACCAGGTCCAACGAGGGCTTCAACTCGCCGCCCAGCGCGCTCCACACATCGGCGAACGAGCGGTCCTCGGGAGGCGGCAGGGCGATCGACATCGGTACGGCGGCCCCGATCTCGGCCAGCGTGCCCGCCAGCCGTTCCGGGGGCAGTGCCTCGTAACGGAGCAGACAGCCCAGCAGGGAGGCGAGCAGCCGGTGCTCGTCCTCGGGGCGCTTCGTCCATGCCGTGATCAGGTACGACAGCTTGAAGAAGCGGGGCGGTCGGCGGCGCGCGATGATCGTGCCGCGCTCGTCGTACTCGTTGTGCAGCCCGCGCTCGCGTCTGCGCATGTCCTCGCGGATGTCGTAGAGGTAGAGGTTGACCATGGGCGCGTTGACCTTCGCCGCCCACTCCCGGGTCGGGGCGTCGAAGACCACCGCGATCTGGCCGCCTTCGAGCACCTCCGCCCTGATCAGGGACCGCAGTACGTCGTCGACCTCGTGGATCACCCGATCGCCTCCGTGCCGTCGGCCCTGCTCATTCGGTCGCCTCCGCGCAGGTCAGCCCCGCTACTCGGTCGGCTCCGCACCGGTCGACCCTGCTCACTCGGCCGGCTCCGCGCCGGTCAACCCTGCTCATTCGGTCGCCTCCGCGCAGGTCAGCCCCGCTACTCGGTCGGCTCCGCACCGGTCGGCCCTGCTCACTCGCCGCTCGCCCGCGTACCGTCGTCCCTGCTCATCCGGAGTCCCCAAGCCGCTTTCGCCCCGACTCACCCGATCGCCTCCGCACGCTCGTCCGCGCTCACGCACGCCCCGCGAAGTCCGGTGGTTGGAGATTCCGTTGGACCACGAGGACCGGTTTCTGCAGCCGGTCGATGTCGCGGGTGTCCACACGCAGCTTGCGCGGGCCCAGCTTGTCCTTGCGCAGCACCGGGATCTGGACCTCGAAGGTGCCGTCCCGGCCCACGGTCACGGCGGACATCTCCGCGTTGATCCCGATGTTCCACGTGAAACGTACGGTCTGCCCCGGCGGATAGTCCTTGCCCCGCGCCAGCACCACCTGGCCCGGTTTGGCGACCTGCGGAGTGACGGTCAGCGAGGGCTTCAGGACGCGCAGCCGTTCGGTGGCCTGGTTGTCGGTCTTCCGACGGTCGGGCAGCGTGCCGCGCACGGTGGCCCGTACGTCGCCGGTGACCGGCGCACGGTACGTCGCGGTCTGCGTCACCTCGATGCGGCCCCCGGCCTGGATGGTGCAGGGCTTGGCGGCAGTGCAGCGGGACAGAGCGGGCAGACCGCGGTCCTTCGCCTTGGCCGGCTTCGGCCAGGACGAGCCGAGCACCACCCCGGTCGCCGCGTCCGGACCGGCGTTGGTGACGGTGAAGCGGGCGCGTGCGGGACGTCCGGTGTATGTGCGGTCGGGACTGACGTCGACCTTCACCGCCACATCCGCCGAGGGCGGCACGGGGGCCTCCAGAACCTCGATCCGCGCCGTGTCCGTCCCCGTGTTGCCCGCGGAGTCGGTGGCCGAACAGGTCACCGTCGTGACACCGACCGGGAAGAGCGAGCCCGAGGGCGGGTCGCAGGTCACCGGCAGCGCGCCGTCGGTGGCGTCCTGGGCGGTGGCCCTGTACGTGACCCTCGCCCCTTCCTTCTCCTTGGCCCGGACGGTCAGGTCGTCCACGGTGACGACGGGGGCGTCGATGTCGTTCACGTCGATGTTGATCTGCTCCGTGAAGTCCGGGTCCGCCGCCGCGGCCGGGCCGATCGTGTCCGTTCCGGGTACCTGGGTCCCCATCAGGAACTGCACGGTGCAGCTCAGTCGGGAGCCCTGGGGCGCGTCGGCGGAGACATCGATGTTCTCCTCGAAGTGCGCGGTCTCCCCGCTGGTGAGCCTCTGGGTGGGTGGTTCGAGGCTGACGGAGAGATGCGGGTCGCAGTCGTCCAGGCGATAGCTGACGTTGGTGGGGAGGTTGTTGAACCCCTCGATGATGGCGTCGGTGACACCGTCCCCGGGAATTCCGCTCAGCATGCGGCCGTTGGTGGCCTCTGCGATCCGCTTGGCCTGGTCGGGCTCGTGGTACGGGTCCTGGTAGGTGGGGCTCTTGTATCCGTCGCCGTTGAGTCCGTCACCGTTCTCGGTCGTCACATCGACGGCGATGACGCGAACGCCCTTGTCCTGGAGCGCGAACACCGCGTCGTCATAAGAGATGTCGTTGCTGGGGTTGTGGCTCGACGCATCGCCCACCAGGACTACGACCGGGCTGGCGCCCTCGCGGAAGACCGTACCGCCGTCCGCGCCGTTGGCCACCTTCCACAGCGCGTAGATCCAGTCCTCGGACGGACCGTTGCTCCTGTAGCCACGTGAGGTGTCCAGCCTGTTGACGCCCTGCTTCTGGACGTCGTCGAGGTTGGTCGTCAGACCTTGGAGGACTGCGAACTCCGCTGTCGGATCGTCCTTCTCGTCGCCATAGGTGGCCACTGCGAAGCGGGAGTCCGGCTGCTGTTCACGGACCTTCGTCGTGATGGACTTCAGGCCCGTCTGCACATCACCGATGGGGGTCTCCATGCTCCCCGTACCGTCCACCAGCAGGATCACATCGGGGCGCGGCGGGATCGCGGGCGTACGCACCTGCTTGGCCACGCCCGTGGAGCCGCCGGGATCGACCGCGTCGGTGAACTCAGCAGGGGTGACCCAGGGCTCGGGCACCGCCACAGTCGGCGCCCCCGAGGTCACGGCCGAACCGGGCGTCATGCCGGCTGCCACGAGGAGCAGGGCCAACGCCGGGAAGCGCAGCACGGCCAGAGCCCTGCGCGAAGCGGAAGCCCGGGGCAGAGGCCGGGCCGACCGCTCCGTCCGCGACCACGGCCATGACCGCGACCGCATCGCCCTCCGCGGCGGCTGGAACCAGCGCACGAAAGCCCTCCCCCACCGTCCGGCCGATCGGCGTCCGGACGCCACGGTCCCGTACGGGCACCCGACCCGCAGCAGTACGCCGGCCACATCTGCGGGAAGCCCCCGCTGCCCTTTCGGGCAGCCACCGGCCCCGGCCCCGCCCAAGGAACCCGACCCGCACCCGGCCCCAAACCCGAACCCGGCCCCGGACCCTGCCTCGTGCCTGGAATCCGGGCCCGTACCCGAAAGCCGACCTGCCCGGCCGCTCCCAAAGACCAACCCCGCACCCGAATGCCGAGCCCCGCACCGGAAAGCGGAGCCCCGTGCCCGAAAGCCGAGCACCATACCCACGCGTCCAGCCCCATGGGCCCGGCCCGCGGACCCCGGGATCGGTACCGGACGGCTCAGATCAGCCCTTGTCGCATCGCGTACGCGACCGCGTGGGACCGGTTCCGCAACTGCAGCCGGGTCATCACCGAATGCAGCACGTTCTTGATCGTGCGCTCGGAATAGGCCAGCTTCGTCGCGATGTCCGCGGTGTCGTACCCCTCCGCGACCAGTCGCAGCACGTCCACCTCCCGGGCCGCGAGACCGGTGAAGTGCAGGCCGCGCGGTCCGAGCACCTGCCCTTGCAGGCGACCGACCTCCTCAAGAAGGCGTCCCAGCAGGTCGGAGGGGAGATGGCCCTCGCCACGCGCCACCGTTCCGATGACCTGCACCAGGTGTTCCGGGGTCGCCTCCGCCCGCCGGACGACACCGGCGACGCCGCATTCGGCCGCGCTCACCAGCTTCTGCTCGTCGATGTCCGTGGTGACGAGGACGGCCCGCGCGGTGCTGGTGCGCTGGATGTGCCGCAACATCGTGAGCACCTCGTCGTCGACCGTGTCCACGACGACGACCACGATCTGGGGCGAGGTGTCTCCCTCCGCCCACTCCGTCACGCTGACCTCGGGTCGGGCCCGCAACTGACTCGCCACGCCCGCCTGCGAGATCGGGTCCTGGGCGCTTAACGCGACAGTGGTTCGCTCCATGGCAATGCTCCCCCCTGAGCAACAGCCGGTGGCACCGCGGCGAACACAACCATCACGGCTGTTTCATATGACTCGCTGAACTCGCTGAACTCGCTGAACTCGCTGGAATCGCTGGACTCGCTGGACTCGTTTGAACCGCTCAACTCGCCCGTATCGCTCGTATCGCTCGAATCGCTGAACTCGCTCGAACCGCAGAATCGCTGAGTGCTGAATCGCTTGCACGCCTGGCTCGCTCGTCTTGAAGCTGTCAGACGATTCCCCTGTTTGCGTACAGGGAAACAAAAGAGCCGTCCGCGGGCACGGAATCTGCCCGGAAGTGTTCCTCAACGGGCGGTGCCCGTGTCCGAGGCCGCTCCTACCGTTCGCCCTATGAGTCTCACGGCAAGCCTCGACGATTCGTCCGTCACTGCCGCACCGGGCGAGGAAACAGCCGTCCCTCTGCGGATCCTCAACTCCGGCAGCACCGTCGAGGAGTACCGCTTCGAGGTGGTCGGTGCGTGTGCCGCCTGGTCGACGGTGGAACCTGCGGCCCTGTCCCTGTACCCGGGCGATTCCCGAACGGTCTCGCTGGTGCTCCGCCCGCCGCGGGACTCCACCGTACTCGCCGGGGAGACGCACTTCGGGATCCGGGTGGTGCCCACCAGCGAGCAGGGCCGGGCGGTGGTCCCCGAGGGGCGGGTGACGGTACTGCCCTTCACCGAGACGACCGCCGAGCTGGTGCCGCGCGGTTCGAACGGCGCATGGCGCGGCAGGCACCAACTCGCCGTCGACAACCGGGGAAACGCCCCGGCCACGGTACGGCTGGAGACACGGCCCGGGACCGAGCGGGCCCGGGTCTCCTTCGGGTCGGACACCCTGCGCATCGAACCCGGCCGGGCCGAGTTCGGGAAGGTACGGGTCCGGCCCGCGAAGCGCATGTGGCGGGGTGCGCCGATCACGCACCCCTTCCAGGTCGTCGCCACCCCGGAGGCGGCGGCGGGGCAGGACCCGGCCGCCCCGGTGGTCCTGGACGGCTCATACCAGCAGGATCCGATTCTTCCGCGCTGGCTGCCACGGGCGCTGATCACCGCGGCCGTGCTGCTGATCGCACTGGTCGGCCTCTGGTACGCGCTGCTGCGTCCCGCGGTGAAGTCGGCGGCCCGGGAGGCGATCACGCCGGAGGCGGTCCGGTCCGCCGCCGCGGCCGACAAGAGCAGAACGCAGGAGCCGGACCAGGGCACCTCGGCCGGAACGGGCCCGGGCGCGGACGGCTCCTCCGCGGGTACGAGCAGCAGTGCGAGCGGAGGCGCGGCGAAGCCGAGCCCCTCACCGGGCGACGGTACGTCCGCAGGTTCGTCGGACGGCGCGGGCGCCACGGCCCCGACCAGTGCGCAAGTGCAGGTCAGGGACTCGGTGGGCGGCGGCTCCACTACATCGACGGCCCTCCAGGTACCCGCCGGGCACACCTTCCAGCTCACGGACATCGTGGTCCAGAACCCACAGGGCGACGCGGGAACGCTCGTGGTCTCCTCCGGCCGGGACACTCCCGTGCTCCGGCTCGCACTGGAGAACTTCCGCGACTCCGACTACCACTTCGTCACACCGATCCTGGTGCCCGCGCGCGGCAAGGTCACCATGACCGTCGACTGCCGGAAGGTGGGAAAGCCGGTGAACGCGCCGACCCCCTCCCGGTGCGCGGAATCGCTGTTCCTCGGCGGCACGATGCGCACGAACACCCCGGGCTGACGCCCGGACGGACGAGGACGGCTACGGCGGCCACGGCCGACCACGACTACCGCCACGGCAGGCACGAAGCCGGGGAAGCGGTCAGGCGGACGACGCCTCCTCGTCCTCCTCCTTCTCCTTTTCCTTCTCGCCCCCTTCCTCCGTCGCCCGCTGGACGAAGGAGCCCTGTACGTCGGCGGGTTCCTCGTCCTCGTCCTCCGTCGCCGCCCGCTGCACGGCGGGCTGCGAGGCCGACGCCGGTGCCGCTACCGGTGCCGGCGTCGAAGCCGTGTCCGTGACCGGCACCGATTCCGGAGCCGGTGCCGGGTCCGCCAGCACTCGGTCGGCGTTCGCGACGGCCTCTCGCTCGAACCGGTCGGACGGATCGCTCACCCGGATGCCTCCCGGCGCCTCCGTGCCCTCCACCGGGCCGTTGCGCTGCTGGATGACGTGGGTGAGTTCGTGGGCCAGCGTGGTCCGGCCCTGTGGCGAGGACGGATCATACGCGTCCCGCTGGAACACCACGTCGCTGCCGACGGTGTACGCGTGGGCCCCCACACCCTTCGCCGACTCGTGGGCGGCGGAGTCGGTGTGAACGCGTACGTCGGAGAAGTCCGCGCCCATGCGCCGTTCCATGTCCGTGCGGGTGTCGGTGTCCAGGGGCTGCCCGCCGCCGGACGAGATCACGTCGTGCACGGGGGAACGTTCTGTCTCCTCCCGGCGCTGAAGCTCCTCGCCCCGGGACTCCTGCCGCTGGAGTACCTGGCGCTGAAGCACTGCCCCCACGGCGCTGTTGCCGACCGCCCGCTGGAGCGCGCCCATGCCACGGGTCCCGACCACATCGGCCCGTCCGGTCGCCGCCGCGTGGAAGACGCGCGAGGCGTCGGCCGTGTCCGCCCCCTCGGGCACCCTCGCCACGGGCGCGGCCTCGTCGTGGTCCTGCCGGAGCGCGTGTCCTTCGCGCTCGGGGTCGTGCTCCCGGTCCCATTCCTGTGCGTGCATCGTCATCTCCCCTGCGCCGCGTCTCTTCTGCGCCGCGTCACTCCTGGACCGCGTCTCGGCCGGACCGCGTCTCGGCTGCGCCGCACCCGGGCCGCGGGCACGTCGTGATGGCCCCACCTCTCCACCTTCACGACGTGTCATCGCCTCGTCCAGACCGGGCCCCGCCGATGAAGGGCACCCGCCCCTGCCCCTTCGGGCAGCCATGACGTTCGTACCTCCCCGGCCAACAGTGCCGCAGTACGCGAATCCGTGCCGAACGGCCGCATCGGCGGTCGGTGGAGTGGCCGGGGCAGGCCGCCGTCGGGATGATCGGAGGTATGACCAAGAGCAAGAAGGACCGGGCCGCCGGGACCGTCACGGTGCGGATCGCCCAGGACCCCGAGGCCGACGGTCTTCTCGCGCGCAGTCCGCTCGCCATCCTGGTCGGCATGCTGCTGGACCAGCAGGTGCCGATGGAATGGGCCTTCACCGGTCCGTACACCCTGGCCGTGCGGATGGGCGGTGACGACCTGGACGCCCATGAGATCGCCGCGTACGCCCCGGAGGCGTTCGTCGAACTCTTCACCGTCAAGCCGGCCCTGCACCGCTACCCGGGTTCCATGGCCAAGCGGGTCCAACAGTTGTGCCAGTACCTGGTGGACGAGTACGAGGGCGACGCGAGCGCGGTGTGGAGCGATGCCACCACCGGGACGGAGCTGCTGAAACGGCTGAACGCGCTGCCGGGTTTCGGCACCCAGAAGGCCCAGATCTTCCTGGCGCTGCTCGGCAAGCGGTTCGGGGTCCGGCCGACGGGCTGGCGGGAGGCGGCCGGGCCGTACGGCGAGACGGGTTCGCGCCGGTCGGTCGCCGACATCACCGGCCCCGAATCCCTCGCCGAGGTCCGGGCGTTCAAGCAGCAGGCGAAACAGGCGGCCAGGGCCGCGAAACGCGCGGCCGAGAAGTGACTCCCCGAGAAACAGCCCCGGAGAGCCGGCCGGGAAGCATCCGCCGAGAAGCAGGCCCTTCGTAATGGACATTCAGACCGAACGCCCACTCAGTTCGCATGGCGTCCCGCCCTGTTCCGACGTCCCGTCCGTCCCCGGCGTCAAGTCCGCGCCCGCTCCACCACCCGTTCCCGGGCCAACACCCGCGTCCCGACCGCCTCGGGCTCCCGAACCCGGGTCCTGGCCCGTACTGTCGCTGTCGTCCATCGCAGCCGCAATTCCGGAATGCCCGCATTTGTGATGCCTTCGTAAGCGTCGCAGTCCGGCCCCGTGGCTGCGCCCGGAGGCTCTTGCCCGGTAGGCTTTCCGTGTGATCTTCAAGCGCATCGGAAATGGGCGGCCATATCCCGACCACGGCCGGGAAAGCACCCGGCAGTGGGCGGACGTCGCGCCGCGCCCGGTCCGCCTCGATCAGTTGGTGACCACCAAGGGCAACCTGGACCTCGAAACCCTCCTCGCCGAGGACTCGACGTTCTACGGCGACCTGTTCGCGCACGTCGTGAAGTGGCAGGGCGACCTCTATCTGGAGGACGGACTGCACCGCGCAGTCCGGGCCGCGCTGCAACAGCGCCAGGTGCTGCACGCCCGGGTGCTCGAACTCGGCTGAGAACGAGGCGCACGCCCCTCGCCCACGGACGCGAGCCCCGCGGGCCGGTCCGTCACGGGCTCCGCGGACCCGCTCGGCGAGTTCGCCCGCGACAGCCCCACGCCCGCGCGACCCTCGTGGCGCCATGATGTGACGTGACGCGACATCGCAATGACACCGCTCCGCAGTGGCGTCATGTCACGGCGGCATCGCACCGCGGTCCCACCCGGCCCGTCGACCGCTGCCGGGTACATACCGACCATGCGCGGGAACGCACCCACACCCTCCGAATGCGTTCGGACGCATGTCCGCGCTCGTTCGGGTGCATTCGCACACGGACGGATGCGATCGGTTGATCATTTAGTAGGCATCACCATCAGGCCGCATTACGCTGCGCCCATGAGCATGCTCACTCCCCCCGGCATGGGCGGAAAGTACCGCATCACGGGCGACAAGTACCCGCGTATGCGCCGCCCCCGGCGTCGCGGCAAATTGATCCTCGCTGCCACCGCCTCCGTGGTCGCCCTCGGGCTGGCCGGATGGGGCACGATGCAGCTCATCGACGTCTTCACGGGCGGCAGCAAGACCGCCGACGCCGCCGACCACAAGAAGGACTGCCCGTCGGCCGCGCCGTCCGCACCCGCGAAGGCGCTGCCCGCGCCCGCGAAGATCACGGTCAACGTCTACAACGCGACACCACGCAGCGGCCTCGCCAAACAGGCGGCCGACGAGCTGAAGAAGCGTGGGTTCGCCATCGGCAAGGTGGGAAACGCCTCGCCGGAGTACGACAAGAAGGTCGCGGGACCGGGAGTGCTGCTGGGTGCCCCGTCGGCGACGAACGGCCCGCTCCAGGTGCTCGGCACCCAGTTGAACGGGGCCGTTCCGAAGACCGACGCCCGCAGGACCGCGGACGTCGATCTGATTCTCGGTACGAAGTTCACGGCGTTCAACACGCCCAACTCGGCCGCCGCGGCACTCGCCGCCCTGGCGAAGCCGTCCCCCGCGCCTTCCTGCTGACGGCGGTCGGGCCGCCCGGAGCGCCGGAACCCGGCGCCCCGCACCGGCGCCCCCGCTGTCCCGCGCCCTTCGGCCCGAGTCCGGGGCCGTGCGCGGGAGCCGGAGTCCGGAAACCGGGTCCCTGCCTCGGGCCCCGGGACAGCGTGCCGTGGAACCGGGACCGAACCCGGTCGGGACGACCGCTGCGGTCGGTCCTAGTGCCGCATCAGGCAACGTTCGCCCCGTCGCGACGCCCGGCACGCCCTCTCGCCGCACCGGCCGAAATCCCAAGTACATCCAGTACGAGGGCTTCCGGCCGGCACACCGAGAGCACGTACCGGACGCGCTCCTTGACGGGCAAACGTTGCCTGCCGCGGCACTAGTCGACCGTGCCGTACATCCGGTCGCCCGCGTCGCCGAGGCCCGGGACGATGTAACCGTTCTCGTTGAGCTGCTCGTCGACCGAGGCCGTGACGACCCTCACCGGCGTACCGGCCAGCTCGCGCTCCATCACCTCGACGCCCTCCGGCGCAGCGAGCAGCACGACCGCGGTGACGTCGTCCGCCCCGCGCTTGATCAGTTCCTTGATGGCCGCGACGAGCGTGCCGCCCGTTGCCAGCATCGGGTCGAGCACGTACACCTGCCGGCCCGAGAGGTCCTCCGGCATGCGCGTCGCGTACGTGGACGCCTGGAGCGTCTCCTCGTTGCGGATCATGCCCAGGAAGCCCACCTCGGCGGTCGGCAGCAGGCGCACCATGCCGTCGAGCATGCCGAGGCCGGCCCGCAGGATCGGCACGACCAGCGGGCGCGGGTGCGACAGCTTCACGCCGGTCGTCCGCGTGACCGGGGTCTCGATGTCGACCTGCTCGGTGCGCACGTCCCGGGTGGCCTCGTAGGCGAGCAGGGTGACCAGCTCGTCGGCGAGGCGCCGGAAGGTCGGGGAATCGGTGCGCTTGTCGCGCAGGGTGGTGAGCTTGTGCGCGACCAGTGGATGGTCGACGACGTGGATCCGCATGGGCTCAACAGTAACCGGGCCCGCAGCACGCCTGCGCTGGCATCAACCACACGTTCGGGGGGAAGGTGGTTGCACACGGACCCAGCCTTGGGGTGATGAGCCGATGCCGGACGCGGAACAGCGCAAACGGGACCAGCCGAATCCGGGCCGCCCGGACACACAGCGCACACCGAATGCGCCGAACGTACCGAACGCGCCGGGCGCGTCTTCCCGCCGGAGCGCCGGGGCCGCACAGGCACCGCAGAAGCCACGGGGGTCGCGGCGATCACAGACATCGGGCTCACGGAGTTCGGGATCGGAGAACTCGGAGAGGTCGGGATCACAGAGGCCGGGAGCACAGAGGTCGCAGAGGTCACAAGAACCACCACGCAGGTCACAAGAACCTCAGCCCCCTTCGGCCCCAGAGACCCCTTCAGCCCTTTCGGACTCGGTGCCGCCAGCGACCCCAGAGACCCCAGGGACCCCAGGGACCCCAGGGACACCAGGGACCCCAGCAGGATCAATAGCCCCCATGGACCCGGCGGGCCGTGTAGACCCAGCGGAACCCACGCCCCCCTTGGGTCGCAAGAGCACCTCTGACCTCCCAGACCCCTCGGATACCGCAGCCTCGCCGGATCCCGAGGAGGCCGAGTCCGCCCGTCGCAGGCGACGCGCCCAGTTCCTTCGCGAGCTCCATGAGGCCAAGGCCCTCCGCGACCGGGTCCAGCCGCGCCGGGCCCGAGCCGCCCGGATGCGCCAGGCCATGAGGATGCGGACCTTCCGCTGGTAGGTCGTACGGCGGTCCCGCGTCCCCCTGCTGGCCCCGTCCTGGAGAACTGATGGCCGACGCAACGGCCGAACTCCTCTCGCGAAGCACTTGTTTCTGCCACGATTCCGATGGGCGGGGCGCAGGACAGCCGGGCCACCGACTGCCCTCCCGCCGGACCGACACCCCTATGACCAGTGGGAGAGTCACGGTGTATTTCGCCGCACTGCTCGCGCGCACCGAAGACGGGTGGGAAGCGAGCGATACGGAACTCGACGATGTGGAGACCCTGTCCGACCTGACGGATCTGGCCCGTGAGGCCTCGGCGGACGAGGACACGGTGCTCGTCTTCATCGAACAGGAGGACGCCTGGTTCGGCGTCATCCGGGTGGACGGTGAGGACGACCCCCGTATCTTCGTCTCGGACGCCACCGCCGCCGCCCGGTCCTCGTACGGAGAGATCCTGCTCACCGACGAACTGCTCGGCCGCGAACCCGGGGCCGACGACACCATTGCCGCCCTCGAAGAACTCGTCGGCCTCGACGGTACGGAGGACGGCGAACCGGACACCACCCCCGACAACGACCACGACGACAACGACGATGACGACGCACTCGATGCCGACGCCGTACCGGCGGGGCCGCTCGGGGACACCGCCATCCTGGCCGACCTCGGTCTCCCCGAGGCCGAACTGCTGATGCTGCGCACGGACGCGCTGGGCGAGATCGCGGACGCGCTGGGCGCGGCCGAGGTCCTGGAGACCGTCCGCTAGGGTCCGCGGGTGACCGAACCACCCCGCCCGCAGGACCCGCCGGAACCGCACCACCCGGTGGAAGCACCGCACGATCCCGTACGAGACCCATGGCGTGCGCACATGCGCCACGCCCTGGCCGAGGCCGAGCTGGCGGCGGCGGCCGGCGACGTGCCGGTCGGCGCCGTCGTCCTCGGCCCCGACGGCGCGCTGCTGGCCGTCGGCCACAACGAACGCGAGGCGACGGGCGACCCGACCGCCCACGCCGAGATCCTCGCCCTCCGCCGCGCGGCCGCCGCGCTCGGCGAGTGGCGCCTGTCCGGCTGCACCCTGGTGGTCACCCTGGAGCCGTGCACGATGTGCGCGGGCGCACTGGTGCAGTCCCGCGTGGACCGGGTCGTCTACGGGGCGCGCGACGAGAAGGCGGGCGCCGCCGGTTCCCTCTGGGACGTCGTCCGCGACCGCCGCCTCAACCACCGCCCGGAGGTCATCCAGGGCGTCCTGGAGCCGGAGTGCGCGGAGCGACTGACGGCCTTCTTCCGCACCCCCTGAGAACCGATTTCTTTCCGCGGCCCGGCATGGTCTAAGCTCTCTCTCGGTAGCGTGTCCGAGCGGCCGAAGGAGCTCGCCTCGAAAGCGAGTGTGGGGAAACTCACCGAGGGTTCAAATCCCTCCGCTACCGCCATCGACGCCCTCCCGGCCTGTGGAAACACAGAACGGGAGGGCGTTCGCGTTGCCGAGACAGCACCACCGGGTAAGCGGCGACCCCTGACCGCGCATACGTTGACACCACACCACCAAGACGAGGCGATATGTCCGAATCTCAAGAAGTGGGTAAAAACAGGCTCTGCCTCACATAAACCAGCAGGTCAGGAACTGTGGTCCCCGCGCACGCGGGGGTGGTCCGCGAACAGTGCCGCCAGTTCCTCCGAGCTGTTCCTCTACGATCCCTCGTCCTGGGCACCGTCAGGAACCAAGGAAATGGGCCGGGCGGCTAGAGCAAGGCGTCCAGGCGAAGAAGGTTCGGCGGGCGATAGGCGGTCCGGTGCGGACCGGACCGCCTGGATACGCGCGTGCCGGGAGGTCGGCAGTTCCTGCGCGCACATCGCCCCTGTGGTCGCCGCTCGCGGGGCGATGACCCCGTATCGACGCGGGTCGGGGGAAGCGGCATCGGGGGGACAAGCCGCTTCCCCCGGTGAGAACGGCCCCTCAGGTCCGCGCCGCGGTCTGGGGGAAACGCGCGGCGCGGACCCCACAGTGGGGCCTGTTCCTCGCCCCTCGGGTTCCTGACTGTTCCCCGGGGGCTACAACACCCATCCTGCGCCGTGGGAGCGGTTCCGCGGGCCGACGAAGGGCCTCGATCGACGGGTCCTTGGTCCCTGAAAGGCTGCCCGAAGATCGCTCGAAGGCCGGTCGAGGGCTGGTCGAGGACCCGCTGAAGGCCCGCTGAAGGCTGGCTGAAGGCCGTGTGGGGCGAGGCAGGGATTCAGACGGATGCGACCATTCGTGCGGATACAATCGCCCGACTGCACAGGGGATCGAAGGGGAGGCAGGGGCTGATGGTGCAAGCGAAGAAGATAGCTCTCTTCGTGATAGTCGTCTTCGTGCTGTACACGATCATCACATCCCCGGCCCGGGCGGCGGATCTTGTGCAGATAGGGTTCGAGGGCGTTTCGAGTGCCGCGCAAGGCGTCGGCGACTTCATGTCCGAGCTCGTGAACTAACGACCTCGCCCACGATTGGCAGTTGGGGAAGGAGCGGCGTCTGGGGCCTTCGAAGCCAAGGCGGAGGAGCGAGTCGACGCGGAGCGTCGGTGACTGACGACAACGCCGGAGGCGGAGGTCCCAGACACCGCGACGCCGCTGACAATCGTGGGCGAGGTCGTAAGGGCCGCCGCGTAATCTGTGGCGGATCGGCGCACGGCGTCGGATGTGGTGCATCGCAAGACGAAGGGGCGCCCGCATACTGGACGTCTGCGGTCGTTCCGACAACGCGGCGAGGCGCCGCGGCCGCCGTCGGGCGCCCGCCAGGGATTACGGGACAGCCCTTAGGAGTACCACGCCATGATCCGCCATCTGGTCCTGTTCAAGCTGAACGACGGCGTCGAGCGGGACGACCCACGGGTCGTCGCCGGGGCGAAGGCGTTCCAGGACCTGGACGGGCAGGTTCCGGAGCTGGAGTTCTGGGAGTGCGCCTGGAACATCACCGACCGGCCGATCGCGTACGACTTCGCCATCAACTCCGCCGTCGCCGACGAGGCCGCCCTGAAGCGTTACATCGAGCATCCGGCCCATCAGGCCGCCGCCGGTCAGTGGCGGGAGTTCGCCACGTGGGTGATCGCCGACTACCCGTTCTGATCCGTCCGCTCCAGCCGATCCATACGATCACCCGGGCCCCTCGCTACTGCGGCGAGGGGCCTTTTCAGTGTTTAAACCAAGTTGAACCCAACACGACGCTATACGGTGCTTGCACACAGTGGGCATGTCTTGTGATGCTATGACCGCTTTTGACGGATGAGTTGACCGCAGTTGACCGCAAAGGGGTGGCCCCACCGTGCCGGCCAGTACAGCGCCTCAAGTGCCTCCCCAGACCGTCCAGACCGGCCAGGCCATCCAGACCGGACGGGGCGCCCAGAGCGGACGGCCCTCCCAAGCCGCCACCGGGACCGCCCAGGGCACCCCGAACGCCCGCAGCGCCCCGAGCCCCCCGAGCGGCCAGTCCGCGCAGGGCGCGGCGCAGGCGGCCGTCGGGGCCATGCGGCCGGACGGGGAACCCGACGGTTCGGCGACGGCGCCCGCCAGGAGCAGGGGCGCGGACACCAGGGCGCTCACCCAGGTGCTCTTCGGACAGCTCAAGGAGCTGGAACCGGGTACTCCGGAACACAGCCGGGTGCGGGCGGCACTGATCGAGGCCAACCTCCCCCTGGTCCGGTACGCGGCGGCGCGCTTCCGCAGCCGCAACGAGCCGATGGAGGACGTCGTCCAGGTCGGCACGATCGGGCTGATCAACGCCATCGACCGGTTCGACCCCGAGCGCGGGGTGCAGTTCCCGACCTTCGCGATGCCGACCGTCGTCGGCGAGATCAAACGATACTTCCGCGACAACGTGCGCACCGTCCACGTCCCCCGTCGGCTGCACGAGCTGTGGGTGCAGGTCACCGGCGCCACCGAGGACCTGACGACCGCTCACGGCAGGTCGCCGACCACCGCGGAGATCGCCGAACGACTGAGGATCTCCGAGGACGAGGTACTGGCCTGCATCGAGGCGGGCCGCTCCTACCACGCGACCTCCCTGGAGGCCGCCCAGGAGGGGGACGGACTGCCCGGCCTGCTGGACCGGCTCGGGTATGAGGACCCGGCCCTCGCGGGGGTCGAGCACCGCGATCTGGTCCGCCATCTGCTCGTGCAGCTGCCCGAGCGCGAGCAGCGCATCCTGCTGCTGCGCTACTACAACAACCTGACGCAGTCACAGATCAGCGCCGAGCTGGGTGTCTCCCAGATGCATGTGTCAAGGCTTCTGGCCCGTAGCTTCGCCCGTCTCCGATCCGCAAACAGGATCGATGCCTAACCGGATCGGGTAGAGCACCCGAAGTCCGGCTCGCACGGCTCGACTTGCCGAGCACCCCCGCTAACTGGGCAGACGCCACGAAGACTTATCGACATGTCGCTACAGCGCGTTGCCGACATGTGACATTCTGCGGAAACCGCGTTTGCCGCGGCCTCGCCTCCGGTATTCAGGTGGGAGCTGCGTTCCTCCGATGGTCGCGGCTCGACGCGACCGTCCGCGACCTCAAGGGGGTGGCATGTCCGAAGAACAGGGCAGCTCGAAGGTGCTCACGCTCACTAAGGGCGCACCCGCACCTGTTGCGCCCGCCAGCTCGCCGGAAGCCATCGACACCCGCACGCTCTCCCGTTCCCTGTTCCTGCGGCTCGCCGCCCTGGCTCCCGGTCCCGACGGAACGGACAGTCCGGAGCGCGCCTACGTCCGGGACACGCTGATCGAGCTCAACCTCCCGCTGGTGCGGTACGCCGCCGCGCGGTTCCGCAGTCGCAACGAGCCGATGGAGGACATCGTCCAGGTCGGCACGATCGGGCTGATCAAGGCGATCGACCGGTTCGACTGCGAACGGGGGGTGGAATTCCCGACGTTCGCGATGCCGACCGTCGTCGGCGAGATCAAGCGGTTCTTCCGCGACACCTCGTGGTCGGTGCGGGTGCCGCGCCGCCTCCAGGAGCTGCGGCTCGCGCTGACCAAGGCCAGCGACGAACTCGCCCAGAAGCTGGACCGCTCGCCGACCGTGCCGGAGCTGGCCAAGGCGCTCGGGGTCTCGGAGGAGGACGTGGTCGACGGCCTGGCCGTCGGCAACGCGTACACCGCGTCCTCGCTGGACTCGCCCTCGCCCGAGGACGACGGCGGCGAGGGCTCCCTCGCGGACCGGCTCGGATACGAGGACTCGGCGCTGGAGGGCGTCGAGTACCGCGAATCGCTCAAGCCGCTGCTGGCCAAACTCCCTCCGCGCGAACGGCAGATCATCATGCTGCGGTTCTTCGCCAACATGACCCAGTCGCAGATCGGCGAGGAGGTCGGCATCTCGCAGATGCACGTCTCGCGCCTGCTGACCCGTACGCTCGCCCAGCTCAGGGAAGGGCTCATCGCCGACTGACCGCCATGGACCGCCGCACCGCGCGGCACAGGGGTTCCGATTTGACGGACCGTCAGCCACACTGGCGCGATGCGACGTCAGATGCTCCACTCGACCGGCCGCCGGGGCACCGTGATCGCCGCCTCGGCGGCCGTGCTGTGTCTGGGCGGTGCGCTGGCCGCCTGCGGTGGCGGTGCGACGGCCGACGGTTACGTGACGGTGGGCGCGGCGGGGCCCGGGGGCGAGCGGACACCGTCCGGGGCGGTGGCGCCGTCGGGGAAGGTGACGCTGGTGCCGCTGGACGGGGCCGGTGGCGCCGACGGGGCCTCGCCGGGCGGATCCGGCGGCGGGCACGAGTCAGGGAACGGGAGTTCATGGAAGGACGGGGGCGACTCGCGAGGCCCCGGGGAAGCCGAAGGGTCCGGAAGTGCCGGGAGGACGGGGGTCGCAGGCGGCAGGACGCCGGGCGATGCCTCCCGTCCGGACGGTTCGGACGGCCCGGGTGGGCCCGGTGGTACGGGCGGTTCTGGTGGGTCGAACGGCCCGGACGACCCCGGTGACGGTACGGGCGGATCCGGCGGCGGCACGGGCGGTGGGTCCACGGACCCGTCGGTGCCAACGAACCCCGGCCCCTCGGCACCGGCCGGCCCGGCCGTGCTGGTGGTCGGCGCCCCCGAGCGGGCGGCCGCCGAGGAGCGCTGGTGCGAGAAGGTGACCGTGGAATTCCGCAACACCGGGGGATCACCGGCCCGCGCGGGAACCGTCACCTTCGCCACACACATCATCGGCGGCCTGGGCGTCGACTGGGCGACCGTCGAGTCGTCCGCGCCGCTTCCGGCGCCGATCGACGCGGGAGCGGCGCGGACGAGGACGTACACCGTCTGCGTGGACGCCTGGCGGGTGCCGCTGGGAATGCATGTGGAGACCCGCGACGTCACCGCCGTGCTGAAGTGACGCCACCGCCGTGCCGGGGCGGCGTCACCGCCGCGCACCGGAACGAACGCCCCCGCCGTACCGGAGCCGTGCCGGGTGAAGGGGTGGGAGCCGGAGGTACGAGGTACGAGGGAACCGTCGAGCCGGTCAGCCGAGCGCGAGCCAGGCGACCGCCGCGAGGACGACGACCACCGCGACGACGGTGACGATCATCCCGGTCTTCGGTCCGGACGGGGGGGCAGCCTGCTGTCGGCGCTGCGGCTCGCCCTCGTCGACGAAGGCGCGGAACATCTGGGTGCTGCCGGCCGGGTCGTGGTTGCCCTCGGGGCCCTGGGGGGCGTGGGGGTTGTGTGCCATGGGGAAGGACCCTAGCGAACTCGCCGTTACGGCCCAACCCCCGGGGCACCGAAGCGAGCTGACGGTCGGCGGTGTCGTACCGGACGGAGCGCCGGGCGTCCCGCCGTCACCACGGAACACACCGCACAACCCGCCCCGGAACGGACATCCGCCAGGGCCGGCCACCACGGAAGACGGAAGACGGTCGCGGCCCGACCCAGAACGGTCACGACCCGGGCTCGGAACAGGCACTGCCCGCAGACACAGAACGGCAGAACGGGAACAGGACGAGCGTGGGCCGGGCGCGGAACGGGCACAGCCCGCGCAGGACGGGCGCGGCCCGGAGCAGGACGGGCGGGGCCCCGGCTCGGCATGTTCGCGGTTTGCGCATCGGCGGAGAGCATTCGCGACATCGATGGAAGACGGGCACACCCCCGACGGAGAGCGGTCACGGGGCCGTGGAAACCGGCCGCGGTCCCGGCCGGGCATCACCCCGACTGTGGCAGGAGACACACCCGTCCCGGGCCGCACTCCACACGCTGGCACTTTGACCGGCGCCCTACTCAGCCTTTTGCGTTCCTTTACTTCTGCAAGTCCATTTTCGTTTGCCTGCAGCAACCAACGGGTTCTATGGTTGCCCTAAGCAACAAGATGCACCGGTGGAATCGTCTGGGGGGCTCATGGCCGCACGGAGTCAGTACGAAGAGCTGGCCCGGCATCTCAGCGCGGTCGGAGCCGTCAAGCGAGGTGTCGCACGCGTCCTCCCCGCCGAATGCCCGTCCGGTTCCGCCGCCGTACTCGCGCTGCTCAGGCAGCACGGCGAGATGCGGATCAGCAGGCTGGCCGAGCTGTTGGACGTCGACATGTCTGTTACGAGCAGACATGTCGCCCATGTAGCGGAGCACGGCTGGATCGAACGGTCCTCGGACCCGACCGACAAGCGGTCCCGCATCCTGCGGCTGACCCCGGCCGGACGCGACCTGCTCGGTGACATGAACCGTCGTGTCACCGAGATGTTCGCCCACAATCTCTCCGACTGGTCGGACGACGAGATCGGCCAGCTCAACCGGCTCCTGGCCCGGCTGCGCGACAGTTTCGCCTGCCGCGGTTTCGGCGATTGCGTCCCCGGAACACACAGCGGCGAGTGCCGCTCGCGGCCTTCCGACATCGGCGCCGACGCGCACACCCGTACACCCGTGTAACAGAAGCAAAGACAAGGAACTCTATGGCTACGACCACACCGACCGGTGTGCGGGGCGGCCACGCCAAGCACGGGGGGTCGCCCGATCCCTCGTCCGGCGCGCCGATGACACACCGGCAGATCATGGAAGCACTGGCCGGGCTGATGCTCGGCATGTTTGTCGCGATCCTGTCGTCGACGGTCGTCTCCAACGCCCTTCCGCAGATCATCTCCGACCTCGGCGGCGGCCAGAGCGCCTACACCTGGGTCGTCACGGCCTCGCTGCTGTCGATGACCGCCACCACTCCCCTGTGGGGCAAGCTCGCGGACCTGTTCAGCAAGAAGCTGCTGGTCCAGATAGCCCTCGTCATCTACGTCGCGGCCTCGGTCGTGGCCGGACTCTCGACCAGCAGCGGCATGCTCATCGCCTGCCGTGTCGTCCAGGGCATAGGCGTCGGTGGTCTCTCCGCCCTCGCGCAGATCGTGATGGCGGCGATGATCGCCCCCCGTGAGCGCGGTCGCTACAGCGGATACATCGGCGCGGTGTTCGCCGTCGCCACCGTCGGTGGTCCGCTGCTCGGCGGTGTCATCACCGACACCAGCTGGATGGGCTGGCGCTGGTGCTTCTACGTCGGTGTGCCGTTCGCCGTCATCGCGCTGATCGTGCTCCAGAAGACGCTGAAGCTCCCGGTCGTGAAGCGTGAGGTCAAGGTCGACTGGTGGGGCGCGTTCTTCATCAGCGCCGCCGTGTCGCTGCTGCTCATCTGGGTGACCTTCGCGGGCGACAAGTACGACTGGCTGTCCTGGCAGACCGCGGTGATGGTCATCGGCTCCGTGCTGCTCGGCGCGATCTTCGTCGCCGTCGAGTCCAGGGCCAGCGAGCCGATCATCCCGCTGCGCCTCTTCCGCAACCGCACCATCGCGCTGGCCTCGCTGGCCTCGCTGTTCGTCGGTATCGCGATGTTCGCGGGCACCGTCTTCTTCAGCCAGTACTTCCAGCTGGCGCGCGGCAAGTCGCCGACGATGTCCGGCGTCATGACGATCCCGATGATCGGTGGCCTGTTCATCTCCTCGACGGTCTCCGGCTGGGTGATCACGAAGACCGGCCGCTGGAAGGCCTGGCTGGTCAGCGGTGGCTTCCTGGTCACCGCCGGGCTCGGGCTGCTCGGCACCATCCGGTACGACACGGCCTACGGGTACATCGCCGTCTACATGGCCGTAATGGGTCTCGGCATCGGCATGATGATGCAGAACCTGGTGCTCGCCACGCAGAACCAGGTCGCCCCGTCCGACCTCGGTTCGGCCAGCTCCGTCGTCACCTTCTTCCGTTCCCTCGGTGGTGCGATCGGCGTCTCGGCGCTGGGCGCCGTCATGGCGAACCGCGTCACCCACTACGTCAAGGACGGTCTCGCCGCCCTCGGCCCCGAGGGCGCGGCCATGGGTCACGGCGGCACCGGCGGCGGGGGCATCCCCGACCTGGACAAGCTGCCCGCGCCGTTCCGCACGGTCGTGGAGAGCGCCTACGGGCACGGCGTCGGCGACGTCTTCCTGTACGCCGCACCGGCCGCGCTGATCGCCTTCCTGATCACGATCTTCATCAAGGAGGTCGCGCTGAAGTCGAACGCCGCCGAGGCCACACCGGTCACGGACGGGACCCCGACCGTCGAGCAGGCCGGTGCCGTCGAGCGGGCCGAGGCCCCGGTGCCGGTACCCGCCGCCGTCGCGGCCATGCCCGCGGACGCGGCGCAGACCGCTCCGGCCCCGGCCGCAGCCCCGGCCGCCGCTCCGGAGCCCCTGGTCGCCTCCGTTCAGGGCACGGCCGTGCACGGTGTGGTGCGTGGCGCGGAAGGTGCGCCCGTCCCCCGGGCCGCCGTCACGCTGATCTCGCTGGCCGGCCGCCAGCTGGGGCGCTCCGTCGCCCAGGCCGACGGCAGCTACGCGCTGGACGCCCCGGGCACCGGCAGCTACGTGCTGATCGCGTCGGCCGACGGTTTCCAGCCGCAGGCGTCGACCGTGGTCGTCGGTGAGGAGCCGCTGTCGTACGACATCCTGCTCTCCGGTACGAGCGGCCTCACCGGAACCGTCCGGGCCGCCGAGACCGCGGCGCCGGTCGAGGGTGCCATGGTCGTCGTGACCGATGTGCGCGGCGACGTACTGGCGACCGGCAGTTCCGGGGAGGCCGGCGAGTTCACTTTCGGCGAGCTGGTCCCCGGTCCGGTGACCGTCGCGGTGAACGCCGCCGGGTTCCGCCCGCTGGCCCTGCCGGTGGAGATCGGCGGCCAGGGCGTCACCCGCGTCGAGGCCGCGCTGCAGTCCGGCGCCCTGGTGCGCGGTGTCGTACGGGCCGGCTCCGCCCGGCGTCCGCTGGCCGACGCCCGGGTCACCCTGGTCGACGCGGCCGGCAACGTGGTCGCCACCTCGACGACCGGGGAGGACGGGGCGTACGCCTTCACCGACCTGGACGCGGGCGAGTACACGGTCATCGCGACCGGCTACCCGCCGGTGGCCGGCGCGCTGACCGTGACCGGTCCCGGCGTCGACGGCCACGACGTCGAACTCGCCCACCCCGGCGAGTGAGGAGGCCCGGCGGCGGCCCGCGACAGCAGGGCCTGCCGCCGGACCTCTCACCACAGACCCCTGGCGGTTCGACGTCCCGAGCGGAGACGCTGTACCGGCCGGTGGAAATGGGCCCCGGCGGCGGGGACGGCAGGCAGGGGACGGCCGGCCGGCCCCGCCCCGGGGCCCGACTCATTGAGCGACTCGAACTCACCGAGTCACCGGGGTCACTGATTCGGAGTCACCGGGTCCGGTCCGCGGTTCACCGGGTCCCCGGTTCCGAGCACTGATCCGAGCCACCGGGTCCGGGCAACCGGGCCCGAGCCACCGGGTCCCAGCCACTGGGTCACTGATTCACTGAGTCCTTGAGCAAGGAGAGAGAACGGGATGGGACTTCGCGCACAGGTACGGACGCGGGACGGCTGGGCGGTCCAGCACGCGGTCGTGACGGTCACCGACATGACCGGCGCGCAGGTGCTGCGGGCCGCCGCCGACGAGGACGGGACGGTGCGGACGGACACCCCCCTGCCGGCCGGCGCGTACACGGTGATCGTCACCGCGGTCGGGTACGCCCCGGCCGCATCCACCGCGCTCGTCACGGCGAGCGGGCGCGTAGAGGCCGGCACCGTGGTGCTGGCCCGGCAGGGCGGAGTCGAGCTGCCGCCGCCGGGCGCCTGGTCGCTGGACCCGGCGCACTCCTCGGTCGCCGCGGTCGCGCAGCACCTGGGCATCTCCAGCGTGCGGGGCCGGTTCACCGAGTTCAGCGGCCGGATCGAGATCGCGGACGAGGTCCACCGGTCCCGGGTCGACGCCGTCATCACCGCGGCCAGCATCGACACCGGCAACGGCATGCGGGACAAGCACCTGCGCTCGCCCGACTTCCTGGACACCGACCGCTTCCCGGAGATCACCTACCGCTCCGACGGGCTGACGCCGGCCGGCCCCGACCGCTGGACCGTCCACGGCGTGCTGTCCATGCGCGGCGTCGACCGGCCGGTCGATCTGGACCTGAGCTACCTCGGTACGGGCCCCGACCCGTGGGGCGGGGTGCGCGCGGCGTTCAGCGCCACCGCGGAGCTGCGGCGCGACGACTTCGCCATGAACTACAACCAGGTGCTGCAGGCGGGCATCTCGGCGATCGGTACGACGCTGCGGGTGGAGCTCGACATCCAGGCCGTGCAGGGCGAGTCGCTGCCGTCGTAACCACCGGGCGGGACGGGGCCGACCGGAGGAACGGGGACAGGGCGGACGGGCGGGGCGGATGGGCAGGGGCAGGGGCAGGGGCTCGGGACGGAGCCGATGAACGAGGCGGTCCCTCGTATCCCCGTCCCCGTCCGCCGTCCCCCGTGTCCCCGTCCCTCGTGCCCCCGTCCCCCGTGTCCCCGTCCCCCGTGTCCCCGTCCCCCGTGCCCCGTCCCTCGGCCCGCCGCTACCGCTCGCGGGCCTGTTCCCGGATCGCTTCGATGCCGGCGATCAGCAGGTCCAGGGCGTAGGTGAAGTCCCGGTCGCGCATCTCCTCGACCGTGTCGCCGCCGCGGGCATCCCTCAGCTTCTCCGAGGATTCGACCATCTGGTCGAAACTCGGTTGGCCGCGGACCTCGCTCATGGACTGCTGGTAGTACTCCTCCTGGGTCATCCCCGCGTTCGCGCTGCGCTGCGCGTAGTGGCCCTCGATGGTGCCGAATCCGTACACGAACTGGAAGACCGCGGCGAGCGCCCCGGCCTGGCGTTCCAGCGGCAGGCCGGTCGCCCGGATCACGGCCATGACCGCGTTCGACATCGCCCTCGCATGCGGACCGATGTTGAGGAAGTGCCCGGCGAGGTGCGCGGCCCAGACATGACGGACGATCAGGGCCCGGTATTGCGTGGCGAGTTCGCGCAACCGGTCGTGCCAGTGCGCGTCCTCGTGCGGGGGGCGGATCTCGCTGTGGACGGAGTCCAGGGCCAGTTCCAGCAGGTCGTCCTTGGTGTCCACGTACCAGTAGAGGGACATGGCGGTGACACCCAGCTCGGCGGCGAGGCGGCGCATGGAGAATCTGTCGAGACCCTCGGCGTCCAGCAACCGTACCGAGGCCGCGACGATCCTCTCCCGGTCGAGACCGGCCGGCTGGTCCGTTCTGCGGGTGCGCGACGGTGCGCGCTGGGCCAGCCACACGCTGGTCCTGGCGGGGTTCTTCACACGGTCGGCCGCGGACACCATGGCGCACTCTCCTCGTCTTGCCGGCGGGGCGAACCGTCCCGTACGCGCGCTCCCGCACCTGCGCGTACGTGTGCGTGTACGCGCGAGGCGGATGCGTACGGTCCGACACGCCCCGCCCCCGATGCTATGCCGCGGCCTCGGCCCCGGCCTCGACGGACTCCGCGCGGAGGGACTCGGCGCGCTCCGCACGGCGCAGGAGCGCCGCGGCCAGCAGGCCACCGGCCAGCACCGCCACCGCTCCGGCCAGCTGGCTGGTCTCCAGGCCCGAGGCGAAGGCGTCGCTGATCCGCGCCCGTTCGCCGTCGTCGGCAGCCGCGGCGAGCGCGACGGGCAGCGAGGCGGCTCCCACCGCCGCGGGCACGAGCGACGCGAAGCGCGCGTTGAGCACCGCACCGAGGACGGCGACGCCCAGGCCGTTACCGAATTCGGCGAGCGTGCCGTTGACCCCGGCGCCCACGCCCGCCTTCTCCGGCGGAATGGCGCTCATGATCGCGTTGGCCATGGCGGGCGTGGCGAGCGCGATGCCCGCGCCCATCACCACCAGGCCGAGCAGCATGCCGCCGTAACCGTCGCCGCCGAGCAGCGCGACCGCGGCGAGCCCCGCGGCCAGCATGGTCATCCCGGCCGCGATGGTGAGCGGCGTGCCCAGCTTCGGCACCAGCCTGGCGCCCAGTCCGAAGAGGTTGAGCACGACGACGCTCAGCGCCAGCGGTGCGGTGCGCAGACCGGCCTCCAGCGGCCCGTAGCCGAGCACGAACTGGAGCTGCTGGGTGAGCAGGAAGAGCGAGCCCCCCATCCCGAAGGCGACCAGGATCGAGCCGCCGACGGCCCCGACGAATTTCTGGTTCCGGAAGAAGTGCATGTCCAGCATGGGGTACGGAATGCGCAGCTCCCACAGCACGAACCCGGCGAGGACGATGACCCCGACGACGGCCGTCAGCAGGACCTGCCCCGACGTCCAGCCGCGCTCCGGGCCAGAGATGATCGCGTACACGAGAGAGGCCATACCGATCGTGGAGAGCAGCGCGCCGAGCAGGTCGGGGCGGCCGTCGCCGGCGTTCCCGGACTCCGGGACGAGCCAGGCCACGGCGATCAGACCGAGAACGGCGACGGGGATGTTGATCAGGAAGATCGCGCCCCACCAGAAGTGGTCGAGCATCACCCCGCCGATCAGCGGACCGACGGCGACGCCGAGCGAGCCGACGGTCGCCCAGATGCCGATCGCCCTGACCCGCTCGGTCTCGTCGAAGATCTGGACGACGACGGCGAGGGTCGTGGTCAGCAGCAGCGCACCGCCGATGCCCATGCCCGCCCGCGCGGCGATCAGCTGCGCGGACGACTGTGCCAGTCCGGCCGCCAGCGAGCCGATGCCGAACACGGCGAGCCCGGCGATCAGCATCTTCTTGCGGCCGTAGCGGTCGGCGGAGCTGCCGGCCGTGAGCAGCAGACCCGACTGGACGAGCGAGTAGGCGGTGATCATCCACTGCACTTCGGCGGTGGACGCGTCCAGCTCCCGGGTGAGGGAGGGGATCGCGACATTGAGCACGGTGTTGTCGAGCAGCACCGTGAGCTGGGCGAGACAGATGACGCCGAGGATCAGCCAGCGCTGCGGATGACTGGGCGGCGAGACGTGGTTCTGCTCGGCGGCGGTCGCCGTCATGCGGACTCCAGATGCCTTATACGGTGTACGAGAGTGGGCGACATACACCGTATGGCCGTCCTCGTACGGCGTACAAGTGATTTGCCTGGCGCCGAAGCGGACAGCACGGAAGCCGCCGTACGGAACCGAGAACCGAGGCCGAGTGCCTGTCAGTGGCGGCGCGTCTCCCAGGAGGAAACCCTCGCCGGCCGTTGCGGCGAGGGGCGACGAACTCGGCTCCGCCGTCGTGTGCGCACGCCTGGTACGCGATCTGATGCGGCTGTGCCTGCTGATGGACCGCCGGTGCCCGCCCCACGCCAAGTGGCCCGGCAGCGCCTTCGCCCGCACGCCCCAGGCCCCCGCCCTCGCACCCGTCCTCACCGCGGCCCTCGCCGCCACCGACCGGGACACCCGCGAACACCACCTGGCCCGCGCCTACGAGACCGTCGCGACCGCCCACAACCGGCTCGGGCTCACCGGACCGGTCGATCCCGCCGACGCGCCCGTACCACAGCAGACCGTTCCGGGTGCTGCACGCCGAACGCTTCGCCGCCGCGCTGCTCGACCGCATCACCGATCCGGTGGTGCGCGGGCTGCCACCGATCGGCGCCGTGGACCAGTTCGTCGACAGCACCGACGTCCTCGGCCACCCCACATCGGCACAGGAGGCGGCCCGGGCGACGACCGCGCTCCGCCGCGCCGCCGACCGGCCGGGCGGCGGCCCTTCGGCCCCTACTCCCCCGGTTTGATGAGGTATCCCGCCCCGCGCCGGGTGTGGATCATCGGTGTGCGGCCGGCGTCGATCTTCTTGCGCAGGTACGAGATGTACAGCTCGACGACGTTCGCCTGCCCGCCGAAGTCGTAGTTCCACACCCGGTCGAGGATCTGAGCCTTGCTCAGCACCCGTCGCGGGTTGCGCATCAGGAAGCGCAACAGCTCGAACTCGGTGGCCGTGAGATGGATGGACGTGCCGCCCCGGCTCACCTCGCGGCTGTCCTCGTCGAGGACCAGGTCGCCGACGACGAGCGACGAGTCGGCGCGTACGGCCGCCGCCGCACCGGAACGCCGGATCAGCCCGCGCAACCGGGCCACGACCTCCTCCAGGCCGAACGGCTTGATGACGAAGTCGTCGCCACCGGCGGTGAGCCCGGCGATCCGGTCCTCCACCGCGTCGCGCGCGGTCAGGAACAGCACGGGCACCCCGGACAGCTCCCGCCGCAGCCCGCCGAGCACGGCGGATCCGTCCGCGCCCGGCAGCGTCACGTCGAGGATCACCGCATCGGGCCGGAAGTCCCGCGCCATCCGCACGGCTCCGGCCGCGTCACCGGCGCTGCGCACCTCCCAGCCCTCGTAGCGCAGCGCCATGGAGAGCAGCTCGGTGAGAGCGGCCTCGTCGTCCACGACGAGCACGCGGACGGGGGTGCGGTGGTCGGGCCTCAGCGGTTCGTCGCGTTCCCGGGACAGTTCGGTATGCCTCAGGGGTGAGGTCGTCGTCGTCATGCCTCAACCCTGTGAGGCTCCTCTGAGAGGCTTCTTTCCCGAATCTGTGAATTCCCTGAGAAACGGACCTCTTCCCCCTCCTGTCCACACCCCTTCCCCGCCCGCGTGTGAGGACCGTCCCGGCGTACGCGACCATCCCGGCGTCTCACGCCACGTCGAACAGCGCCCTCGCGTTCTCGTGGCAGACCGCCCGCAGCCAGTCGTCGCCCAGCTCCAGCCGTTCCAACGCATGCAGTTGATGGGCGTACGGATATGGGATGTTGGGGAAGTCCGTACCCAGCAGGATCCGGTCCCCGAGCGCGGCGAGCCGCCCCCGTTCGGCCACCGGGAACGGGCTCAGGTCCCGTACGAAGTCCGTGAACACCATCGTCGTGTCCAGCCGCACCTCCGGGTACGTCTCGGCCAGCGCGAGGAACTCCGCGTACTCCGGCATCCCCATGTGCGCCACGACCAGCCGCAGTCGCGGGTGCCGGGCGAGCAGCCTGGCGATCGGCGCGGGCCCGGTGTGCCGGCCAGGCGCCGGTCCGGAGCCGCAGTGCGTCACCACCGGGATGCCCGCATCGGCGAGCAGCCCCCACACCGGGTCCAGCAAGGGGTCGCCGGGGTCGTACGCGCCGACCTGGACATGCGCCTTGAAGACCCTGGCCCCCGCCTCCACCGCCTCGCGCACGTACCGCTCCACGCCCTCCTCCGGGAAGAAGGTCGAGGTGTGCAGACAGTCCGGCACCCGGCGCGCGAAACCGGCCGCCCACTCGTTCAGCCAGGCGGCCATCCCGGTCTTGTGCGGGTAGAGCATCGAGGTGAACCGCCGCACTCCGAACGAGCGCAGCAACGTGAGTCGTTCGTCCTCCTCGTGGCGGTAGGCGATCGGCCACTCCATGCCGGTCAGCGGACCGGCCGAGTCGAAGTACGCCCAGACCTTGCGCAGCACCCGTTCCGGCATGAAGTGCGTGTGCACATCAATGATCCCGGGCAGCCCCAGCCGTTCCCAGAACCGAACGACGTCGTCGACTTCACCGTTCACAACGCTCCCCTTCCCTCCGTGCACGGACCACTCGCCCGCGCGGGGACCCGTGGGACCCACGCGGCCCGTGCGGACTCACATGCGGCCCTGTGCGGACCCATGCGGCCCTGTGCGGATCCATGTGGCTCATGTGGCTTCCGTCCGGGCAGGCCCGACCCACGTCGGACCTGCCGGACCTGCCGGACCTGCCTGGAGCCGACGATCTCAGAACAGCCCGTCCTGCACTCCACCGCCCCCGATGCCGACCACCGGCACGCCCACCCCCGCCCGCGCGTCGGCATCCGTCAGCTCCCACCCGGTCATCAGCCGGGTGTCCAGCACCACGACCCCGTCCGCCACCGTCTCCAGATGCAGGTCCGGACCGGCCGCCGCCACCAACCGCCCCGCGACCGCGCCCCCGTCCACCAGCTCGGTGACCGCGCACATCACTTCGACCGCGCCGCCCAGCCCGAACAGCCCGGCGTGGTCGACCGCCTCGAACGGCAACCGCTCCAGCGTCTCCGGCCACCCCGCCCCCTCCAGCGCCACGGCCCGCCCGTACAGCTCCGCCACCTCGGACCGCCGTTCCCCCTCCCCCGGCAGTACCGCGCGCACGGCGCGTTTCGAGGCGTACGGGATCCGGTCCGGCACTCCGAGCGCCGACCGCAGCAGCTCCTCGGTCCGTCGCGCCGCCATCAACGGCCCGCGTCCCAACCAGCTGAACACCACGGCCCCCTGCTCCCGCAGTCGCGCCGCCCCGCGCTCCTCGGCCGTGATCCCGGCCTTCACCATCCCCGGCCCGAACCAGGCGAGGTACACGCGGTACGTCCGGGGGTCGTCGGCGATCGTGTCGGCGGCCACCGAGTGCGCCCGGTCCAGCCGCGCGCACGCCGGGCACCGTGCCCCCGTGCTCCGCCCCGGCACCACGGCCCCCACCGGGCACGCGTGCCCGCGCGCCCCGGTGCATCGCCGCGGCCCCACGGCCCGGAACCCGAGCTCCGTCCCGTACGCGAGCGCGCTCGCCCGCACCGTCGCGGCCCGCCGCCAGCCGAGCGAGGGCCCACCGTCGCCCGTCGGCCATCGCAGCCCCGTGCACTGCCAGCCCATGGGTGAACTCCGGACGTTCGCGGACGATGAGAGATCCAGCGATGCTACCGGGCGACGGACGACGAGAGCCGGGTGAAGAAAGCCAGGGGGGCCAGGAGGCCGGGAAAGCCGAGAAAGCTGGGGAGGCGGGGGGACGGACGCCGTGAACCGGTGACCTGTCGCAGCGAAGGCCGAGCATTCTCACCAGAGGCCGAGCCCGAGCGGTCGATGCGACAGCCCGCACCTCTGGGCCCCGTCCGAGGCGCGTTCGGGCCCGTCCGATGATCGATGGGGTCCCGTGATCGAGAGAGTGCCGTGAACTCGCGTCCCGGCTGTCAGTGTTGATCACCATCATGGGGACATGGCCAATCCGCACCTGACCACCAGCAGTATCTGGCGGCTCCACCACAGCGACCAGGAGATTGCCCGCCTGACCGTGACCGGCGCCGACATGCCCTGGACCCACGCCGAAGTCGAGACACTTCCTGGCTTCGAAGAGTTCCGTCCACGGCGCCGACCACGCGGGCAGTGAAGCAGACGTTGAACTGTCTGCGCGCCTCACCCCGTGCGTGCCGTAATCACTCTTCCCTTACCGGCGTCGCGGCCTCCCACACCGCGTCGAAGCTGCTGGCGTAGGTATCGAACATGCCGCCCTTTCCGCTGCGCCGAAGGTGCCACACGGGAGCAGCGTAGCCCCGCACCCGCCCCCTGAGGCGGTTGCCGTCAAACACTGCCGTCAAGGCAAAAACCAGAGGCCCTGTGGACTACTCCACAGGGCCTCTGGTCTGCTGTGCACTCGGCAGGATTCGAACCTGCAACCTTCTGATCCGTAGTCAGATGCTCTATCCGTTAAGCTACGAGTGCTTGTGCTTCCCGGTTTTTTTCTTCCCGGTCGGCGTTGCGGGAACAACATTACATGACCTGCGCCGTAGCGCGAAATCCATTAGCTGCACCGCCTCTGACCTGCGGAAACGCCCTGTTCTGCGGCGTCCGGCGCGCACACCGCCCCCGCGCGCGATCACGGCGGATCGCGGATTCACCCGCTCCCGGACGGCTCACCGAACCACTCGCTGGGCCGCACGAGAACGACAGAGGCCGCACGAGAACGACCGAGGATGCCCGAGGGCGACCAAGGGCGACCGAAGGCGACCGAGGGCTGAGGGCCGAGGACGGCCGGGAGCATCCGAGAACGGTCGGAACGGCCGAGGGGCGATCGAGGCGGCCGTCGAAAGCATTCGGGGCCCGGAGACCGCGAGAACGCCGAGATCCCGGAATACGGCCGAAGCCCCGTGCTGGTGGCACGGGGCTTCGGTGAAAGCGGAGGCGGAGGGATTTGAACCCTCGATGGGTTTTAAGACCCAAACCGCATTAGCAGTGCGGCGCCATAGACCGGACTAGGCGACGCCTCCAGCACACCCCGCGCGAGCGCGAGTGGTGTGTGCAGATGATGACACAGCCAAGCGTCGTGTCACCAATCGCTGCCTACGGTACTAGGCAGTCGGGTGCGAGGGCAAAGCGCCCCGGGTGCGCAACGTCGTGGCGCGAGGAGCGTTACGACCTCGTCCACGATTGGCAGTGGAGGAAGGAGCGGCGTCTGGGGCCTTCGATCCAAGGCGGAGGAGGGAGTCGACGCGGAGCGTCGGGGACTGACGACAATGCCGGAGGCGGAGGTCCCGGACACCGCGATGCCGCTGACAATCGTGGACGAGGTCGTTCGTCGGGAGGGAGGCACCGGCCTCCTGTTCCCCGTTCTTCCGTTCGTCAGGCCGCCCTTCGAAAATTCGCGAGAAAGTGCGCGTTCCCGGAGGGCCCGAGCACAGGAGCCCGTCATGCTGCGCCGCCTCGCTCTCACCGCCGTCGTATCCCTCACCGTGCTGTCCGCCGCCGCGCCGGGTGCCGCGGCGGCGTCCGGCCCCCTTCCGCTTCCCTCGCCCCTGCCCCTGCCGCTGCCGCAGGGCGAGGACGACGCCCGCACCCGGCTGACGGTGACGGTCTCGAAGGCGGGGGATCCCTCGGCCGAGGGCGCCTTCGAGCTGGAATGCGCTCCCGTGGGCGGCGACCACCCGGCGGCGAAGCCGGCCTGCGACCGGCTGGCGGAGCTGGCGGACGAGGGCACGGACCCGTTCGCACCGGTGCCCCGGGGCGCGATGTGCACCCAGCAGTTCGGCGGTCCGGCCACCGCCCGGATCACCGGGACCTGGCAGGGGCGGCACATCGACGCCGTGTTCAGCCGGGCCGACGGCTGCGAGATCTCGCGCTGGAACAACCTGCGGCCGGTGCTTCCCGGGGTCCGGTGAAACGACGCCCGGTGAACGGCGTCCGATCCGGTCCGGCGCCCGGCCGGCCCCGGCCGGGCGGCGGTGGCCGGGCGGTGGTGGCGCCCGTCCGGCCGACGTCCGCGAAGCGGTGGCGATCGTCCAGGGTGGCGCCCGGTGCGGGGCGGCCGGACCGTTCCCTGCCGGGCGCCCCGCACGGCGGCGACGGGTCGGCGCGGCACACCGTGTCCACCGAACCTTGGTGAGAGCTCCTCCTCATCCGCCGCCCCGCGCTCCTCCCCTGCCCTTAGACTCCTTCCGTGACAGCACGCGGCCCGAGGGGCAAGATGGGGCCCGCTGTCGGCAAGGTGCGGTAACCAGGGAGGAAGCGTCTCGTGAGCAGCAGGCCGTCCCGAGGCACTGCTCGCCTCGCAGCCATACTCGATGCCCTCCCCGACGGGCTGCTGCTCGTCAACTGCAACGGCACGGTCGTCAACGCGAACACGATCGCCCTGGAGATGTTCGAGACCCCGGGCACCGCACTCGTCGGGCGCGGACTCCTCGACCTGCTGCCGGAGTTCGACTCCCGCCTCATTCCCGGTTCGATGCGCCGGCCCGAGTCCGTCGCCGACGACCGCGGCCGTACGAAGCCGACGCGGATGACCGCGCGCCGGACGGACGGTGCCGAGTATCCCGTCGAGGTCACCAGCGCCGGGCTGGAGGACGGGAACGCCGCGTACAACGACCTGCAGGGCGGTTACGGCGGCGGCTACACCGGTGACGAGCTGCTGATGATCGTCGTGCGGGACCTGTCGGGGACCGTCGACACCGAGGCCGAACTGGCCCGTTCGCAGCGGCAGACGGAGATGATCCTGCGGGCGGCGGCCGAGGGTGTCGTCGGCACCGACACGGACGGCCGGGTCGTCCTGGTCAACCCCGCCGCCGCGCAGATCCTGGGCTTCCGCGCCAGCGACCTGGGCGGCCGGGAGCTGCACACGCTGGTGCTGCACTCGCGGGCGGACGGGGAGCCGTTCCCGTACGACGAGTCGCCGCTCGCCGACACCCTCCGCTCCGGGCGCAAGCACCGGGTGCGCGGGCAGGTCCTGTGGTCCAAGAGCGGGGCGCGGGTCCCGGTCGACCTGACCACCGCACCGGTCCGGGACGGGGACCAGCTGGTCGGCGCGGTCATGACCTTCACCGACCGCAGGCCCTTCGACGAGCTCACCGAACGGCACAAGGCCGAGGTCGCCGAGCTGACCTCGCACCACACCACCGAGGTCACCGGGCTCACCGAGAACCACACCGCCGAGCTCGCCGAACTGACGGAACGACACGAAGCTGAACTGGCCGACCGGGCCGAGCGGTACACGACCGAACTGGAACAACAGGCCGAACGCCTGGCGGCGCTGACCGCTCGGCACTCCCAGCTCACCGCCGTGCTCGACGGAGCGCTGCGCGGGCCGCTGGAGGAACTGCGCGGCGAACTCTCCACGCTCGCCGCCGACCCGGCGGGCCAGCTGTGGCCGGAGGCCAACCAGATCCTCCATCACCTGGCCGCGGGCTACGCCCGTATGACCACGCTCGTCGACAACGTGCTCGGCTACCAGCGTCTGGACGCCGGTGAGGAGCAGCTGTCCAAGGCGAACGTGCTGCTCGACTCGGTCGTGACCGCCGGTATCGACGCGGCCGTCGAGCTGATCGGCCCCGGACGCGCCCAGTTCGCTGTGCACGCGCCGCCGATCGAGGCGGAGGTGGACGCGGCCCGGCTGGTGACCGCGCTCGCCCACCTGGTCGCGGACGTCGCCGGGGTCGACTCGACGGGCAAGACCCGCCTGGTGCAGGGCAGCGGCTACGTCGACTCGACGGTCGTCGTCGCGGCGGCACAGCGCGGTGAGGTCGTACGGATCGAGGTGCGCGGCCCGTACGCCGGAGGCGACCCGGTGCACGAGCCGATCGTGCGCGGGATCGTGGAGGCGCACGGCGGCGTGCTGCAGACGCACGAGGTGCCGGGGATGAGCGGCAGCGCGTACGTGCTCGAAGTGCCGCTGGGCACCGGCTCGGGATCGGTGGTGCAGCGGTCGCCCGGGGCGGAGCCCGCGGCCGGGCCGCCGCCCGCGCCGACGGCGGGGACGGAGGCGGAGGCGGAGTCCGGAACGGACCCGGTACCGGCGTCGGGGCCGGGGGCCGCGGAGGCGGGCCCGGGGACGGGAGCCGGTCAGGGAGTGCCGGGCAGCGGGCGGCGCCGGGCGCGCCGGGCGTCCACGGACGCGTTCCTGGAGAGCCCTGTGGGCGGTTCGGGGCCGAACGCCGACACGGGCGCCGGTTCCGGTGCCGCTCCCGGTTCCACCGATGCGTCGGGGGACACCGCGGCGCCCGCACCGACCGGGCGGCGCCGGGCGCGCCGTGAGCCGGCGGCCGAGGGCGCGCAGGAGGCGCACGACGGTCAGGGCGGTCACGCCGGTCCGCACGACATGATTCCCGCCCAGCAGGCCGAGGGGTCCGGGCGCAGGCGCGGGCGGCCGAGCCCGGCAGAGTCCGGCCAGTACCCGCTGCCCGCGCAGATGCCTCCCATGCCGCCGCTGCCTCCGCTGCCTCCTCTCCCCCAGCAGGCCCCGGGGGACCGGGGCCCCGAGCAGGGGCCGGAGCAGGGGCTCCGGGAGCCCGTCGGCGGTCCGCAGGGGCCGGGACAGGCATTGGCGCTGCCCGCGGCGTCGGCTCCGGCCGAGGGCGCGGAGGCGGCGGGCCGGGGCGCGCCGAGCGGCGGCGACCGTCCGCAGCTCGGCCGGACCGTGCCGCCCCAGGGTGTTCCGCCGGAGGCCCCGGTGCCGGTGCCCCCCGCGGGTGCGCACCGGGCTCGCCCGGGCGGCGAGAACCAGCTGGCCCTGGCCTCGTCAGCGTCCCCGTCCTCCTCCGAGGCCGCTGCCGCTCAGGCCGTTGCCGTGCCCGCCGTCGGTGAGGCACCGGGCGCGGACTCACCGGCCGTCGGCGAAGGCGCCGTGCCCGTTCCGAAGCCGGCCGGACGGCGGGCCCGGCGGGCCCTGGCCGCCGCGCAGGAGCGGGCCGCGCAGGCCGAGCCGACGGGCCCCCGTACCGCGTTCGCCCTCCCTCCGGCCGACGCGGACCGCGACGCGCCCCAGGCCGCCGGGGCGGACGCTTCGCTGCCCGGGCGCCATGACGCCGCGCGCCTCGCGCCGGACGACGACCACACACCGCCCCAGGCGCATCCCCTGCCCACCGGCCGGCGCCGGGCGCGTCACGCCGACACCCACCAGCAGCCAGGCCAGGAGGCCGCCCACGGCGTTCCGGACACCGGTGAGGTGCCCGTACGGCAGCCGGCGCAGCCCGGGGACCTGCTGGGGAACGGCGTCCCGGGACGGAACCCGGCCGGACCGGTGGCCCCCGGCGAGCCGTCCGCCGGTCAGCCCGGCCTCCGGCCCGGCGACGCCCCGGACCTGCCCTCGGCCGGTCACACCACGCACGCCACCGGCTCCGCGGCCGTGGCGGGCTCCCCCGATGCCACCGGAGCGGTGCCGGTCCGGCCGCACGACGACGCGCCCGGACTGGACGGGCGGAGGCAGCCACCGCCCGAGGAGGCGCAGACGGCCGACGACTCGCCGGACACGTACGCCTCGGACACGCATCCGTCGGACACGCAAGGGCGTGCCTTCAGCGTGCGGACGCTCGGTCAGGGGGTGCCGTTCGCCCAGCACATCGCCCACCAGTCGCATCCGGCGCCCGGTGGCGCCGGACGGCGCCGTAAGCTCGCCGCCCCTCCGGAGGAGGAGCGCACCCCGACGCCCTCGGCGCCGCAGCCCGCGTCGCCCCGGTCCGCGTCCGGTCGGCCCGGCGCCGCGCAGGGCCCGGTCGCCGCGCCGCCCCAGGGTCGGCCTTCCCCGGGCCAGCCGTCCCAGGCCCAGCCGCCGCAGGGCCACGGCGCCCACGCGGCTCACGGGGGGCACGGTCAGCTGCTCGCGGCCCCCGAGGCCGAGGGGCGCGCGTACGCCATAGGGGCGCCCGACGAGGGCGCCGAAGGGCCGGAGCCGCTGGACGGACCCGGTGGCGCGGTCGAGGTCTCCAACCGTCCGGCACCGCCGCCGGTCGACGACGAGCTGCCCCCGGAGCCGCTGGACAACCCGCGCCGCCTGCTCGTCTGGCCCGCCCCCGACGTGGCCACCCAGCAGGCCCTGAGCGACCGCGGCTACCGGCCGGTGATCGTGCACTCGCGCGAGGAGGTCGACGCCCAGATCGCCGCGTTCCCGGCCGCGCTGTTCGTCGACCCGCTCACCGGGCCGATCACCCGCAAGGCGCTCCAGTCGCTGCGCCAGGCCGCGGTGGCGGCCGAGGTCCCGGTGCTGGTGACGGCGGGCCTGGGCCAGGCATCGCGGGAAGCGGCGTACGGTGCCGACCCGGCCGTGCTCCTCAAGGCGCTCGCCCCGCGCGACAGCGAGCAGCATCCGCCGCGGGTGCTGCTGATCGAGGAGCACGAGGAGATCGCGCTGGCGTTGGCGGAGACGCTGGAGCGGCGCGGCATGCAGGTGGGACGGGCCGCCACGGACAACGAGGCGGTGACGCTCGCCACCCGGATGCGACCCAACCTGGTGGTGATGGACCTGATGCAGGTGCGCCGCCGCCGGGCCGGGATCATCGACTGGCTCCGCGCCAACGGCCAGTTGAACCGCACCCCGTTGGTCGTCTACACCTCCGCCGACATGGCGGGTCCGGACCTGCCGAAGCTCAGCACGGGCGAGACCGTCCTCTTCCTGGCCGAGCGCTCCACGAGCGACGAAGTGCAGGCGCGGATCGTCGACCTGCTCGCCAAGATCGGTACCAACTGACCGACGCCCGGCGTCGCTTCGTCACCGACCGACCGGTGTCACCACGGTGACGGCCCGCAGCACGAAGGGGTGGTACGGAAACTTCCGTACCACCCCTTCCGCCTCACTCCCCGCCGACCGCCGACCGCCGACCATCGACCGCCGACCACCGACCAGTCAGCCGCCGACCATCGACCAGTCGGCCGCCGAACAGTGTGATCAGAGGTGGGTGATGTCCAGCTCGCCCTCCGCGTACCGCTTGCGGATCACCTTCTTGTCGAACTTCCCGACGCTGGTCTTCGGCACCGCCGGAATGACCGTCCAGCGCTCCGGCAGCTGCCACTTGGCGATGCCCGACTCGGTGAGGAAGGCCCGCAACGCCTCGTAGTCGGCGTCGGCGCCGTCCTTGAGCACGACCGTCGCGAGCGGGCGCTCACCCCACTTGTCGTCCGGGACCGCGACGACCGCCGCCTCGGCCACGTCCGGGTGCGCCATGAGGACGTTCTCCAGCGAGACGCTCGAAATCCACTCGCCGCCGGACTTGATGACGTCCTTGGCCCGGTCGGTGAGGGTGAGGAAGCCGTCCGCGCTGATCACGCCGACGTCGCCGGTCTTCAGCCAGCCGTCCTCGCTGAACTTGTCCTCGGGCCGCAGGTCCTCGCCGTCCGCGCCCCCGTAGTACGCACGGGCGATCCAGGGGCCGCGCACCTCCAGCTCGCCGGCCGACGTGTTGTCCCACGGCAGGTGCTCGCCGCCGGGGCCGACCAGGCGTGCCTCGACACCGGCCGGGAAGCGGCCCTGGGTGACGCGGTAGGGCCATTCCTGCTCATCGGTCAGTCCGGCGGGCGGGATGGCCATGGTGCCGAGCGGCGAGGTCTCCGTCATGCCCCAGGCGTGGCGGAGCCGGACGCCGATCTTGTCGTACGCCTCCATGAGGGACGGCGGACAGGCGGCCCCGCCGATGGTGACGCTGGCCATGGAGGTGAGGTCGCGGGGGTTGGCGGTGACCTCGGCGAGCAGCCCCTGCCAGATCGTGGGGACGGCGGCGGCGTGCGTCGGCCGCTCGCGCTCGATCATGTCGGCGAGCGGAGCGGGCTGCAGGAACCGATCCGGCATGAGCATGTTGATGCCGGACATGAACGTCGCGTGCGGCAGCCCCCAGGCCAGTACGTGGAACTGCGGGACCACGACCAGCGTGGTGTCCTTGTCGGTCAGCCCCATCGACTCGGCCATGTTGACCTGCATGGAGTGCAGGTAGATGGAGCGGTGGGAGTAGACGACGCCCTTGGGGTCACCGGTGGTGCCGGAGGTGTAGCACATGGCCGCGGCCTGGCGTTCGTCGATCTCGGGCCAGTCGTAGGTGGTCGGACGGCCGGCGATCAGCTCCTCGTACTCGTGGACCCGGGGCCGCGCGCCGTCGAGGACGGAACGGTCGCCCGGCCCGGAGACGATCACGTGCTCGACCGACGCCAGGCGCGGGAGCACCGGAGCGAGCAACGGCAGCAGGGAGCCGTTGACGATGACGACCTTGTCGTCGGCGTGCTCGACGATCCAGACGAGCTGCTCGGCGGGGAGCCGGAGGTTGAGCGTGTGGAGGACCGCGCCCATCGAGGGGACCGCGAGATACGCCTCGACATGCTCCGCGTTGTTCCACATGAGGCTTGCTATGCGCTGGTCGCCCTCGACACCGAGTTCGTCGCGCAGGGCGTTCGCGAGCTGTGCGGCCCGTCGGCCGATCTCGGCGAAACTGCGCCGCTGCGGCTCGGGCTCCCCGGTCCAGGTCGTGACCTGGGACTTCCCATGAATGGTCATCCCGTGTTCGAGGATGCGGGTCACAGTCAGCGGTACGTCCTGCATGGTGCTCAGCACGGCGTCCTCCCGGTGGGCGCTACGCGGCAGTAGAGTTCCGCTGATTCTGCGCGCATACCGGCCGGTATGTCACTAGTCCCAAGGTCACGAGTTTTACGGCCGGAGCTTGGGGTTTCTACGACTGGAGCTTTCGGACTCGCCGCATCGGGGCGGTGGGCCTGCGCCACCACACCGGGCTCACCGGACCTGGATCGCTGGGGCGGGGTCGGCGGGGCGGGGTCGGCGGACGGACCGGGCTCAACGGACGGACCGAGATCGCCGGACCGGAGTCATCGGACCGGGGTCGGCGGACCTCGGTCGCCGGACCGGGGTCAGCGGACCGGGGTCAGCTCCGGGTCCTCCCTGAGCTTGCCGAGCGCCCGTGACACCGCGCTCTTCACCGTGCCGACGGACACTCCGAGCACCTCGGCCGTCTGGGCCTCGCTCAGGTCCTCGTAGTACCGCAGGACGACCATGGCCCGCTGCCGGTCCGGGAGCTTCAGCACCGCGCGCCACATCGCGTCGTGCAGCGTCTGATGCTCCGCCGGGTCGGGGGTGCCCGGGGCCTCCTGCTCGGGCAGCTCGTCGCAGGCGAACTCCTCGACCTTGCGCTTGCGCCACTGCGAAGTACGGGTGTTGAGAAGGGCCCGGCGGACGTAGCCGTCGAGCGCCCGGTGGTCCTCGATCCGCTCCCACGCGACATAGGTCTTGGTGAGCGCGGTCTGCAGCAGATCCTCGGCATCACTCGGGTTCGCGGTGAGCGAGCGAGCGGCGCGCAGCAGTACGGGCCCCCTCGCCCGTACGAACGAGGAGAACGACGGATACGGCGCGTACTGGGCCCGCGAGGCGTGTGGTGCGTGCGCGGCGCGCGACGTGTACGCGGCGCATGAGCCGTGTGGGACGTGTCCCGTGGCGGCGGTTCCCCCGGAGGTGCCCGTGCGGACTGACGTGGTCATGGCTCCACGCTAGAAGCGGGCGCCGTTCCGGGGATCGGCCCCAGGTCCCGAAAGGGCGTCCCCCTCAGGGTGTAGGGGTGGGGTCTGCTCCACCTCCTGTAGGTGGAGCAGACGTCATGGGGGCTCAGGGTCGCCGACGGCCTCGACGGAGTGCGAATGATCAACCGGACGCATGAGGTCATACGGGCACGAGTCGCCGGCCGGGCGTACGCGGTCGTACGGACACGAGTCGCCGACCGGGCGTACGCGGTCGTACGGACACGAGTCGCCGACCGGCCATGCACAGTCGCACGGACACGAGTCGCCAGACGGGCGAACGTGGTCCTGCCGAGCCCGCCCAGTGGTCCGCCCAGTGGTCCGTCGCGTGGTCCGCTCGAAGGTGCGCCCGGTGACCCGCCCGGCGGCCGTGGCTCCTCGGGGCTCATCCGTCGGCGCTCAGGACGAGTCCCGAGGTGGGTACGCCGGTGCCCGCCGTGACCAGGGCGGTGGCCGCGCCGGGGACCTGGTTCACCGACGAGCCGCGGATCTGGCGGACCGCCTCGGCGATGCCGTTCATCCCGTGCAGATACGCCTCCCCGAGCTGCCCGCCGTGCGTGTTCAGCGGCAGCGCGTCGGCGGCGACGAAGTCGGCGGCCTCGCCCGGTCCGCAGAACCCGAACTCCTCCAGCTGCATCAGCACGAACGGCGTGAAGTGGTCGTAGAGGATGCCCACGTCGATGTCGGCCGGGGAGAGTCCGGAGTTCCGCCAGAGCTGCCGGGCGACCACCGCCGTCTCTGGCAGCCCGGTCAGGTCGTCGCGGTAGAAGCTGGTCATCTGCTCCTGTGCCCGGCCCGCCCCCTGGGCCGCGGCGGCGATCAGGGCAGGGGGCCGGGGCAGGTCCCGGGCGCGCTCCGCGCTGGTGACCACGATCGCCTGCCCGCCGTCGGTCTCCTGACAGCAGTCGAGCAGCCGCAGGGGTTCGACGATCCAGCGCGACGCGGCGTGGTCGGCCAGGGTGATCGGCTTTCCGTAGAAGTACGCGGCCGGGTTGCGGGCGGCATGGCGCCGGTCGGTGACCGCGACATGGCCGAAGACGTCCGGCGTCAGTCCGTAGGCGTGCAGATAGCGCTGGGCGGCCATGGCGACCCAGGAGGCGGGCGTGAGCAACCCGAACGGGAGGTTCCAGCCGAGCGCGGCGCCCTCCGCGGTGGGCTCGCGATGCTGCACCCCGGAACCGAACCTGCGCCCTGAGCGCTCGTTGAACGCCCGATAGCAGACCACGACCTCGGCCACCCCGCTCGCCACGGCCATCGCCGCCTGCTGGACAGTGGCACAGGCGGCCCCGCCCCCGTAGTGCACGCGGGAGAAGAAGGACAGCTCACCGATCCCGGCCGCCTGGGCGACGGTGATCTCCGGGCTGGTGTCCATGGTGAAGGTGACCAGGCCGTCCACATCGGCGGGCGTCAGCCCGGCGTCGTCGAGCGCGGACCGCACCGCCTCGACGGCCAGCTTGAGTTCGCTGCGCCCGGAGTTCTTGGAGAACTCGGTCGCCCCGATGCCCACGATCGCCGCCCTGCCCCCGAGCGAGTCGGCCCTCCGCAGACTCATGCCGCCCCCTCCGGTGCCGAAGGAAGACCCCCTGCGGCCGGGGTCCGCGCCCCGCCGACGGTCACGGCCACGGTTCCGGTGACGTGTCTGCCGAGGGCGTTGGTCCCGACGATCGACACCTCGGCCGTCCCGTCGTCACCGACCGCAGTGACCGTGCCGCCGAGCACCATGGTGTCCCCGGGGTAGTTGGGCGCGCCCAGCCTGATGGCGACCTTGCGCAGCACGGTGGACGGGCCGAGGCGGTCGGTGACGTACCTGCCGACCAGGCCGTTGGTCGTCAGGATGTTCATGAAGATGTCCGGGGACCCCTTCTCCCGGGCGAGCTCGGCGTCGTGGTGCACGTCCTGGTAGTCGCGAGAAGCGATGGCGCCCGCCACGATCAGGGTGCGGGTCACCTCGATCTCCAGCGGCTCCAGTACGTCACCGGCCTTCATCCCTCCTCCGGCCTTCACCGCTTCACCGTCCTTCGTCCCTCCGCCCGCCTTCGCCCCTCCGCCTGTCTCCATCCCTTCGCCCGCCTTCGTCTCTTCACCGGCCCTCGTCTCTCCACCGGCCCTCGTCCCCTCACCGGCTTTCATCCCTTCGCCGCTCCTCACTCCGCCCCCTCCTCCGTCGCCGCCTCGCGCACCGGTTCCTCCGCCGACGCCAGCAGTTCACCGAGTTCCTGAAGCACCTCGCTGCCGCAGCCCAGATGGGCGTCGAGCTGTCGGCCCCAGAGGAAGTGCCGGTGCACGGGATGGTCGAGATCGGCCCCCGTCCCGCCGTGGAGATGCTGTCCGGCGTGCACCACCCGTTTGCCCGCCTCCGACGCCCACCACGCTGCGGTGAGCGCCTGACGCCGGTACGGCAGGCCGGTGTCACGACGCCACGCGGCCTCGTACGCCGTGACCCGTATCGCCTCGGTGTCCATATGGGCGTCGGCGGCACGCATCAGCACCGCCTGCTTGGTGGAGAGCGGGCGCCCGAACTGCTCGCGGGTGTTCGTGTGGGCGACGGCCAGGGCCAGCGAACCGGCGCACACGCCGGCCTGCAGCCCGGCGAACGCGATCCGGCCCACGGCCAGGACCCTCTCGTATGCCCGCGCATCCTCGCGCGCCCGCCTGTCCTCGTACGGCCGCCCTTCCTCGTACGCCGGGGTCGCTTCCACCCGCCCTTCCTCGTGCGCCGGGGTCGCTTCCACCCGCCGTTCCTCGTAGGCCGGGGTCGCTTCCGCCCGCACTTCCTCGTGCGCCCCGGCACCACCGAGTCGCTCCCCGGGCGCCCCGGCACCACCAAGTCGCTCCCCGAGCGCCCCGTCCAGGACGAGTCGCGCCGCCGACCATGGCGCCGTGGTCTCCACGGGCTCCGTCGCCACACCCGGCCCGTCGGTCCGTACGATCCACAGCCGGCACTCCGCGTCCGCGACCAGGACCAGGGACGCGTCCCGCAGCCACGGCACGTACGGCACCGAGCCGCTCAGCCGGCCCTCGCCGTCCGCCCGGATCCCGCCCCGCGCGGGGAGCGCCCCGGCCGCGACCTCCGTACCGTCCCGCAGTGCGGGCAACAGCCGCTCCCGCTGTTCGTCCGTGCCATGCTCGGCGACGGCGAGCAGCCCGTACACACAGCTCGACGCGAACGGCACCTGAGCCGTCACCCGGCCCTGTTCCTCCACCAGGAGCACCAGGCCCAGCAGCCCGATCTCCTCCACCGCCGCGGTCAGTCCGGCCGCGCACAGTTCCTTCCACAGCTCGGTGTCGGTGCCCGTACCGGCCGCGACCAGGCGTTCGTGCGTCGACAGGTCCCGGAAGATCCGCGCCGCCAGCCCCTGCGCCGCCGTCTGCTCCTCCGTGGGGGTGAAGTCCATGTCAGCCCTCATCTCCGCGAAAGACCGGGAGCACCAACTCGGGTTCCGTACGGAGGAATTCGAGCCGCACCGGCATTCCGATCCGTAGCTTGTCGTACGGCACGCCGACCACGTTGCCGACCATCCGCACCCCCTCCGCGAGTTCGATCAGCGCCACCGCGTACGGCCCGCCCTCCCCGGAGGCACTGAAGGCGGGGAAGGGCGGGTGGTGCATCACCACATGGCTGAAGACGGTTCCCTCGCCGGTCGCCTCGATCGTGTCCCATTCCTGGCAGCCGCAGGCGTTGCAGCCGGGCAGCCAGGGGAAGCGCGGCTTCCGGCACCCGGCGCACCGCTGGATCAGCAGCTTGTGCTCGGCGACGCCCTGCCAGAACCCGGCGTTGTCGCGGTTGACCACCGGTCTCGGACGCGGACGCCGACCACCGAGGTCCGCCCCCGCTCCGCCCACTCGCTCCGGCCCCTGACCCCGCGCCTGCTCCCGCTCCTGCTCCCGCTCCTGCTCCTGCTCCTGCTTTCGCGGCAGCTCCCGTTCCGCCTGTTCCGCCCGCTCCCGTTCCTTACGCCCCCGTTCCCCGGGTTCCCGTTCCCCCGTCCGCTGCTCCGCCGTGGGCCGCCCCACCGCCGCCGGTGCGTACTTCAGGATCCGGAACCGGTGCGTCCCGGCCAGCTCCCCCCGTACGCGTACGTCCATCCGCGTCGTCACGAAGTGGCCCGTCCCCAATCGGGTCGTCTTCCGTTCCGAGACCGACTCGATCAGCGCGTCGAAGGTGATCCGGTCGCCGGGCCGGAGCGGTCGCAGGTACTCCTGCTCGCAATCGGTCGCGACCACGGAGGTGTACCCCGCGCCGTCGAGCAGGCCGAGCAGTTCCTCGTACGCCGTGGAACGGCTGGTGTGCCCCGACAGGCCGCCCATCGTCCACGCCTGGAGCATGGTCGGCGGCGCGATCGCCTCCGGGCCGGTGTAGGCGGGGTTGGTGTCGCCCATCGCCTCGCACCAGTGCCTGATCATCGGTTCATTGACCGGATCCTTGCCGATGCCCGCGGTCGCGGCGGGTCGCCCCTCGTACTCCTTGAGCCGCGCGTACAACGCGTCCTCTTTCTCCGGCCCCTGCTTCTCCTGCCGCGCACGGGTCACCGCTTGCCCCTCTTCATGCCGAGCCGCATGGTCGCGACGATCTCCCGCTGAACCTCGCTCACCCCGCCCCCGAAGGTGTTGATCTGCGCGGCCCTGTTCATCCGCTCCAGTTCCCCGTCCCCGAGGCAGCCGGGCGACCCGCCCCGCAGGGTGCCGGCCTCCCCGACGACCTCCTGGCAGATCCGGTACACCTCGACGGCGCTCTCGGTCGCCGCGAACTTCACGCCGCTCGCCTCACCGGGCGCCAGCGAACCCGCGCCGACATCCCCCACCAGCCGCCAGTTGAGCAGTCGGGTCGCCGCCAGCCGCG
The DNA here is from genome assembly GCF_042892615.1 of Streptomyces sp. NPDC001750. Lineage (NCBI taxonomy): Bacteria > Bacillati > Actinomycetota > Actinomycetes > Kitasatosporales > Streptomycetaceae > Streptomyces > Streptomyces sp. NPDC001750. The sequence goes on from NZ_JBIAUE010000010.1 coordinate 154,570, forward strand.
CGTACGCCTCGGCCAACCGCGCCCGCACCCACGCCTCGTCGGCCGGGCGCCGGCCCGTGACCGGATCGGGGGTGCGGGCGAGGGCGAGGGCCGCGTCGTAGAAGTCCTCGGCCTGCATCCCGATCGCGGCGAGGGCCACCCGTTCGTGGTTCAGCTGGTTGGTGATCAGTCCCCAGCCGCCGTTCTCCGCACCGACCAGATGCCCCGCGGGCACCCGTATCCCGTCGTAGTAGGTGGCCGTCGTGGTCAGCCCGCCCACGGTCTCGATCGGCGTCCAGGAGAAGCCCGGGGCGTCCGTCGGCACCAGGATGATCGAGATGCCCCGGTGCTTCGGCGCCTCCGGATCGGTACGGCAGGCCAGCCAGATCCAGTCCGCGTTCTGCGCGTTGCTGGTGAAGATCTTCTGCCCGTCGATCACCCAGGAGTCGCCGTCCCGTACGGCCCTGGTGCGCAGGGCCGCGAGATCCGTACCGGCCTCCGGCTCGCTGTAGCCGATGGCGAAGACGAGCTCGCCGCTGAGGATCCGGGGCAGGAAGTACGCCTTCTGCTCCTCGGTGCCGTACTTCATCAGCGTCGGGCCGACGGTGTTGAGGGTGACCATCGAGACGGGCGCCCCCGCCCGGTAGGCCTCGTCGAAGAAGACGAACTGCTCGTCGGGGCCGCGCCCCTGGCCGCCGTACTCGACGGGCCAGCCCAGCCCGAGCAAGCCGTCCGCGCCGATCCGCCGCAGCAACCGCTGCTGTTCGCCGGGGTCGTCGACGCCGGACCCCGTCGAGGCACCCTCGCGCGGCATCAACGTGGCGAAGTAGGAACGGAGTTCGGCGCGCAACTGCCGCTGCCGCTCCGTCGGTGCGAGGTGCACGACAGCTGCCTCCCGGGCACAGGCGTACGGATCGGGGTCGGGTACGGGTGCACAGACTCGGGTCAGGGGTCCGGGTCCGGGGTCCGCGTTCGGGTTCGGGTTCAGATCCGGTGTCTGGGGTCCGAGTCCGCATCTGGGTTCACGAACTCAGTTTCTGACTGTCCGTCAGATCTGTGAGGGCTGTCAAGGTGGGCGACGCCGGGATCGCACCCCACCGCCGCCGCCTCGGCAGCACGCGCACCGAGATTGGCTGTTTTTGGTCTCTCGCCGCGCACGCGAAGCGCGTACCTATGAGTTCCCGCGTGGGCGCGGAGCCGCGTACGGGGACGTGCCCGCCGCGCGCGTACGGGCGCGGCGGGCAGCGCACCAGAAGCCCCACGCGCACAAGAAACCCAGCCCCTCGACGCCCAGGCACTCAGCCACACACGCACTCAGCCGCATACGCACTCAGGCACTCACTCACGCACCCACGGAAACCCAGCCCACTCGGAAGACCAGCAGACTCGGAAGACCAGCAGACTCGGGGAGCTCATGGACAACACAGGGACTTCGGGAAGCCCACCGCCCACGCCGCCACCGCCACCCTTGCCACCGCCCCCACCCCCGCCCGCGAACGGCGTCGACCTGAAGGTGGGCAAACGGCTGCTGTGGGTGGGAGAGGCGGCCTATCCGGTACACAACATCACCCGGGTCCACACCTTCGAACTCCGGCCCAAGCGCATGGAAGCGTTCCTGAGCTTCCTGAAATGGCTCGCGGCCACGTTCGTGGCCTTCGTCCTGCTCCAACTGGCCAACGAGAACGGGTCGTCCGGCTACGAGGACCCGAACGAATCGGCCGACGTGCTGTGGGTGCTCGCCATAGGGATCGCGATCGGCCTGGTCGTGCGACTGGTGAAGGATCTGGCGGCGCAGTCCGAGTACGTGCTGGCCATCGAGACCGCCAGCGGCTCCAGCGCGCTGGTCACCCTCCCCGACCCGAACCGGCTCCGCCGACTGGTCCACCACCTCGTCAACGCCATAGAGAATCCGGAGGCCGAGTTCCAGGTGCGTGTGGAGCGGGTGCTGGTCAATCCGAAGAACTACCACTTCGGTGACAACGTGAACATGTACGGAGGAATGTTCAACACAGGGGTGAGCAAGTGAGCAACGGGAGTTCCTACCACTACGGCGACAACATCCACCACGGCAACAACATCAACGGCGACAACGTCAACATGTACGGCGGTACGGGCAACACGGGCATCGTCAAGCAGCAGGCCCCGGCCCTGCCGGAGGCGATCGGCGAACTGGTGCGGCTCCTGCAGGAGTTGCGCGGTGAGTTGGCGCCCGCGAGCGCGCAGGTCATCGACGACTCGCTGCCCGCGATCACCTCCGCCACGAGCGCCCCGCAGGAACGGCACCGTGCCCTGATCGCCGTGGCCACCATCGCCTCGACCGTCGGAGCGCTCGGCCAGCCCGTCGCCGACGCCGTCGACAAGATCCTTGGGCTGCTGGGAATCCGGTAGGGCGCCGCCCCGAGCGGCCCTTCCGGCCCTCCGGTCCTCCGCCCCCTCTGACATGACGAAATCCCGTAACCCGGCACCTCTCCATGGTTGCTCTGCGATGCTGGAGGCCGATCGAGAGGGGCCGCAGCGATGCAGTGGAAGATCCACGGGGAACGTCCGATCTACGAGAACGAGTGGGTGGACCTGTGGCTCACCGACATCGAGACACCGGACGGAAGCCGCTGGGAACACCACGTCGTCAAGCTGCGCCACCTGGCCGTCGCCGCGGTGGTCAACGAACGGCGCGAGGTCCTGATGATGTGGCGGCACCGCTTCATCACGGACACCTGGGCGTGGGAACTGCCCATGGGCCTGGTCGAGGAGGACGAGACCCCGGCCGACGCGGCGGCCCGCGAGGTCCTGGAGGAGACCGGCTACCGCCCCGCCCCCGTGAAACCGCTGATCTACGCCGAACCGGCCAACGGCATCACCGACTCCCAGCACCACCTCTTCCGGGCCGACGGAGCGACGTACGTGGGCCCGCCGACCGAGAAGAACGAATCCGACCGGATCGAGTGGATCCCGCTCACCGACATCCGCGGCATGATCGACCGCCGCGAGATCGTCAGCAGCGGCTCCCTCGTCGGCCTGCTCTACCTGCTCATGGACGAGTCGATCCGCTGACCACCGGCACCCGACGCCGACGCCGCGACCAGGGCCGGGCCGGAGTCACCTGGCCCAGGACCGCCGCACCGACGGTGCCCGCGGTCACAACAGAGAGTCGGACCACGCGGCGAAGGGGCGCCCCCGGACCGGGACACCCCTTCTGATCGGCGTCTGCGCCGACCTGCGTGCGGTGGGTGTGGGATTTGAACCCACGGTGACTCGCGCCACGACGGTTTTCAAGATCTCTCGCGGATATTGAGGTTGGGGCGCTCCGCCGCAGGTCAGACGGGTGCGGGCACCCCTGCGGAGCCGTCGTCATCGTCGTCGTGCCCGCTACGTGCCCCATGCTCATGGTCGTGCCCGCTAAGCCAGGAGTCCGCCGCTTCCGCCACCTGGTCATCTCGACCGGCAACGGGTCGGGCGTAGTGCCGGGTGGTGACGCTCGCGTTCGAGTGCCCAAGGCGGTGCGCGGCGGTCATCACGCCGTACCGGTCGGCGACCCATGTGCCGTGCGAGGCCCGGAGATCGTGTGGGGTGACGTCGGTCAGGCCGGCTGCTGTCACGGCGGGGTCAAAGTACGCCTTGCGCCACTGGTTGTAGCGCAGCGGCTTGCCCCCAGGCGTCACGAACAGAAGGGCGTCCTCCCCGCCAGGCAGCGTTTCCAGGTGCCGACCGAGCCGCTTCGCGAGCGATGGGCCGATCCGAAGGAGCCGCTTCTGGTGGGACTTGGGGGTGTCGAAGACCAGGGCGCCGTTGGCTTCTGCCAGGTTCTCGTCGACCAGGACAAGGCCGCCGGATACGTCGATGTCCGCCCGCCGTAGGGCGAAGGCCTCACCGACGCGCAGGCCCGCGTACGCGAGCAGGGCGATCAGCAGGTCATGCGGCTTGGCCGCGTTCCGCACGATCCGCGAGGCTTCCAGCGGGGTGAGAATGTGCGGCTCGGTCTGAGGCATCCGGGGCAGCTTCACGCCCCGGCACGGGGTCTGCGCGATCATCTCGTTGTCGACAGCCGACCGCATGATCTGCGACAACACCCGGTAGGCCTGTCTGATCCGCGATGCGCTGAGGCCCCTGGTCTTCATTCCGCCGACCCACTCGGCGATCGTGATCGGCCGGAGGCTGGACATCTCGCGATCACCGAGCGTCGGGACGATCAGCGAGTTGATCAGGGATCGGTACGAGGCCTGTGTCTTGTGCTTGAGCTGCGGGGAGACGGCCGCGAGCCAGCGTGCTGCCCACTCTCGAACGGTGGTCTGTCCCTCGGCCGGATCGAGCCAGCGCCCTTCTTCGATCTCGATGCGCTTCCGCGCCAGCCAGCGGTCAGCGTCCGTCGTGGTGGCGAACGTCTGATCGGCTGGGCGGAGTACACCATCAGGCCCCGGATACCTCGCCTGGAACCGGCCGGACGGCAGCTTTCGGATGCGACCGAAGTTACGGCGGGACTTGCGCTTTCCGGCCATCAGGCGGCCCTCCGGTACACCGAGGAGCGCCGCAGGACGATCGGCTCCACCGTGTGAGCGCTGACGTACTCGTTCACAGCGCTCTCCGGGATGCGAACGTGTCGGCCGACCTTGACGAAGGTGATGCGGCGTTCCTCAATGAGTCGGCGGGGGAAGCGAAGGCCCGTGCCGAGGCGTTCGGCGACCTGGTCCACGGTGAGAAGTCGGTCCACGGTCACCACTTCCCTTCGTCGGTGGCAAGCCCGTTCAACGCATCGCGCGCGGTCTCGCGGTTGGTCTGGAGGCCGCGGGCGATGGTCGCGGCAAGGGCGGCTTCACCCGGGGTGTGGCCGTGGCCGGCGTACTGCCAGTCGGTCAAGACGAGGACGGTGTCCGGCTCGCGGGCGTCGAAGCCGAGAGCGGAGGCCTCTTGCGCAGCGCGGTAGTCGGCGCGTTCCTGGCGGAGGGCGCCCAGGGTCGTGGAGTAGCTGCGCGACTTGGACGAGAAGTGGCCGCGGAAGCCGAGCATGTGCGCCCAGGCCCACAGACGGCGGTCAGGGTAGAGCGGATCGAGGTTCTTGCACGCTTCGATGAGTCGGCGGGTGTGGTGGGGGACCTGGTGGCGATCGAGTTCGGAGAGTTCGCCGATGCGGCGGTCCAAGGTGCCCGTGTTCTCGGCTGCTTTGGTGGCGTACTTGGCCACGTAGGAGGCGACGGCCTGTTCGGTGATGTCGGAGCCGTTGCCGAATGCCTTGACCGGGCGGACATCGAGTTGCCGTCCCCAGCGGAACGTACGGGTGGGTTGGTCGGCTGCGGCCGGGAGGGAGACGGACGTATACGAGTGCGCGGCGGCGGCATGTATCGCGTCGGTGAGGAGGCCAACCGTGGCCCAGGCGGGCGGCGGTGCGCCGGGTCCGTCCGGGCCGTCGAGTCGTATGACAGCGTGGAAGTGCAGGGCCCCGCGTTTCTGGAATTCGGCGACCTTGCCGTACGAGACGCGAAGGTGCTCAGCGAGTTCGCGGCGGGGCAGGCCGGCGTGGGCGGCGAGTTCGCGGCGAAGTCGGGTGGTGAAGCGCTGCCAGAGCTGCCCGGCGTGGTTGTTGAACAGTACGGCGCCCGCGTAGTCGTAGGTGGCCGGGTCGAGAGCGGTGCCCAGTTCCGGGGCGTCGGGCGCGTGCGGGGTGCCGCAGCGGCAGGCGCCGCGGTCGGGCCGGTTGTGGACCGGGCCGAACGAGGGGGCCGTGAGGGTGGCGAAGACGCGCGGGTGATCGCGGACGGTGGCGGGGACGTCGCGGCGATCGTCCCCGGCCAGGCCCACGCGGATCAGGTGGTAGGTGTCGCCCGCGTAGGTCCATGCGCAGGAGGGGCAGCGGGAGACGCGGCGGTTACCGCAGGCGAGGCGGAGGCGTCCGCCAGGCTCGTTCTCGGTGGAGTAGTGGTGCAGGGTCTCGCCCGTGGTCTTGTCTTTGTGGAGGACCCAGCCGGTGAGGTGGATCGGGTCGGAGCAGCCGCCGGTACGGCGGATCTGGTCTTCCCAACGGGTGTAGTCGGAGGCCGAGGCCACCCGGAGCACATCCCCGAGGGTGATCGGGTCGAGCAGTGTGTCCGGGATGGGCGCCCTCGGTGTCGCGGGTGAGGCGCGATGGGCCATGCTGGGTGTTTCCTTCCGGTTGCGAGGTCGGACAGGGACGGCGCCCGGGCGGCGGATGCTTGGCGGTATCGAGGCCGCCCGGGGGCCGGTCAGCGACGCTTGGCGTCGGAGGCGAGCAGGGAGCGCAGGACGACCGCGCAGACGGCGACCGAGGCGCCGGTGATGGCGACCGCCAGGAGCAGGGAGACCAGGACGGCACCGAGGACCAGGACGACGGCCGTGCCGCTGCCGAGGAGGGCGAGCGCGGCGCCCGGGGTGAGCTGGACGACCGGGCGGGACGACGCCGGGGCGACGGGTGCCGGCGGCGGTACCGGGGAGCCGGGGGTGATGGCGGTCGGCTCGATGACGGCGGGCGGGGTGGTCAGGCCGGTGGGCTGTGGCATGACCGGGAGCTTGGGCCGGAGCATGGGCGGTTCTCCTTTCGTGGGTTACTTGACGGCGGTGTCGATGACGGGGGCCAGGACGCTGTCGGTGAGGAGGTATCCGCCGAGGAGGAGCAGGGCGACGAGCCACCAGGGCGGGCGGATGAGCTTGATGCCGAGGTAGCCGACGGCCAGCAGGGCGAACCAGAGGGGGACGTCCACGGGCGGTGCCTCCTAGCGGACGGTGCAGCGGTGGGTACGGGCGGCGAGCTGGGCGGCGGTCCGGCTGGAGTAGTCGGTGGACCAGCCGCAGCGGTCAGCAGTGCAGACGGCGGTGTGCTTGGTCCGGCCGTTGCGGTCGCGGTGGGTGCCGATCTGCACGGGGCCGATCCGCATCAGGGAGTGGAAGTTGTCGCGGACGGCCATGTCAGTCGGTCCTCTCCCGGGCCCTGGTAGGGGCGGGGAAGCAGGCGCGGATACCGGCGGCCGTGGCCGGGTCGGCGGTGCGCCGGGCGGCTTCCTCGGCAAGTAGGTGGGCAAGGAAGGGCCGGTTGGCGGCGGTCATCTCGCGGGCGCCGTCGAGGTAGTCGGAGACGGTCAGGTCGGCCGGGTCACGGGTCATCTGTCTGCCTCTCTTGCTGGTCAGGTGAGGTGGGCGGCGATGGCGTCGGCGAGGTGGGGCGGGACGCCGAGGCGGGAGCGCAGGGTGTCGGTGTCGATGGGGGATCCGGTACGGGCCCGGTATTCGTCGGCGATCTTGCGGGCGTGGTCGATCAGTACGGCGGGGACCGCCGGAACCGGAGCGGATGCCGGGGAAGCGGGAGCTTCCTCCGCCGAAACGGGTGAGACATCAGGCTCGGACACGACTTCCGTGGCCAACTCGCGCTCGGCCACCGGTACCAGCTCGACCGTGGACCCTGCTTCCTCCGTGGCGTCGACGGATGCCGACGGAATCGGATTCGGCGCCGCGGGCGAGTGAGCGAGAAGGGTTCCGCCAAGGAAGGCGAGCGCCGGCCATCCGGCGATGCCGAGGCGGAGCAGTGCGGGCGGGTCCGCCAGGTCGAGGAACCCGGCGGTGGCGACGTTGGCACCGAGCGAAGCGAACAGGGCGACGAGGAACCAGCACCAGGCCAGCCGGGATGGGCCCGCGCTCCGCAGGCGCCGCCAGGAGGCGACCAGGAGCAGGTCGACACTGACCGGGTAGGCCCATGCCTTCCAGCCGTCCTGTCCGGCCGCGGCAGCCAGGTCGTGCAGGTGGGCGAAGGACAAGGCACCGGCGATGACGGCCTGAACCAGGACGGCATCGACGCGGAGCCCGTGGCCGACGCGCATCAGGGGTTCTCGCCGGGGTGGATGGGACCGCCGTCGGGGTCGGGACCGGACGGGAAGATGCCGGGCGGCGGCTCAGACAGCGAGACGGCCAGGGACGGGCCGACAGCTTCCACGAAATCGAGGTCGGCACCGTCCATGTCGGCGTACACGGCGAGTTGGCCGAGCAGGAGCACGGTGCGGGCGATGTCTTCGAAGTTCGGGCACATGGCGGTTTCTCCCTTCATCAGGCATGGCGGGGGTAGGGACCTGGCGCGAAGGCGGTCACGCCGACCGGTGAAATCGGAAAGAGCAGAGATCAGGCGGAGGCCGGAATAGGCTTGGCCGCCGATGTGGGACTGTCGGCGTTGCCGGGCAAGACGGGCCGGAACAGGGCCAGCTCAGGCAGATCCGGCGTCCGCTCGGCGTACCGGTTGCAGAGATTCACGGCCTGGCGCAGCGAGGTGTGCGGGGCGCGGATGCGGTGCCATCCCCCGGATGAGTCGCCCGCGATGGCGACCCCGCGCATCTCGGCCGGGATCTGGATAGCGGCGAGGACTGCGTCCGGTGAGATGTCGCCGAAGGCCATGTTGGCGGATGTCTCGTCGTTGACACGGTGGGCGGTACGGCCGGTGAGCTGGGCGCGAAGCATGGTGATGCCCTTGCCGAGTTCAGAGCCGAAGCGCTGCCCGCAGATTTCGAGGTAGATGCCGGCCGCACGGCCGAGTTGGGCGAGTCGGACCAGGGCGGTGATGACACGGTCCCGCCGCTTCTCCTCCTCCTTGTTGGCGTACAGGGCCAGTTCGGCGACCTCGTCGACCAGGACGACGACCGGGATCGGACGCAGATGTTCGGGCAGGTCCCAGATATCGGCGGCAATCTCTGCGTCCGGCACATCGGCGGTGATCCGCTGCTCGGCACGAATGAGTTGGTACACGCCTTCCATCCGGACCACGAGCGCGTCGAGCAGTTCGGCGGCGGTGTCCGGGTTGTCGGCCAGCGCGGAGAAACGGCGGGCCAGCGGGAACAGTTCGACCCCCTTCTTGCAGTCGATGCCGACCAGGGCAACGTTCATCGGGGCGAGTCCGGCGACCAGGTTGCGTTGGTAGACGGACTTGCCGGACTCCGTGGCGCCGAGGGTGAGGGCATGAGGTATCGCCCGGTAGTCGCGGTAGTGCACCGAGCCGTCCTGCCGTAGGGCCACCGGCACCCGCATCGGCCGACTATCGCTCTCGACCGGCATCTGCACCCGCTTGAGCACGTCGTAGCCGGTCATCCGCACCTCTACGACACCGGAGGACAGCTCGCGCGAGGTCACACCGTGCATCGAGAACGAGTGCCGGAGCCGGTCCGAAGCGGCAGCGATATCGAAGGCGTCCTGTCCGGGGCGGAGCTTGAGCCGCAGAACCAGACCGGTGCGGGTCGGCCGCAGCCACAGGATCCGCGGTGAACGGGACTCCGGTATCGGCCGGTTGGCAGCTCGGGCCAGAGCGAGACGCCACCGCGCGGGCGGAACAGTCAGCCCGCACGCGTCCATGACGGAGCTGTACCGGACCAGGACCCGCGCCACCGCCAGCGTGACCCCGAAGGTCAACCAGTACCAGGCGGGGCGCCGCCACCGCAGGAGACCCGCGACGGCGGCGACCAGCACCAGAGCGACCACGAAGCCGGTCATGGTCAGGCTGCCTTCGGCCTTGTCGCAGCGTCGGCGAGCGAGGTGACCGCGACCGCGCGGAACGCGATGCCGTGCCGCTTCTGCCCGTTGAAGTCGTTCTCCCAGGGCCGGGCGATCAGGCCGGTGAGCGCCACCGGCGTGCCCATGGTCAGTTCACCGGTGACCCCGGGCGCCGGGACAGTAATCGACAAAATCTCCACTTCCTCGTTCGCCGCGAACATCACGTCGACCGTCATCAGCGTCGCGCCGGTCTCGACGTCGGTGGCGATCTCGCCGGTGCGACGGTCCTTGATCTTGGGCTGCGGGGTCTTGGCGACCATCACGGTCGCGGCGGAGGTGTCGACGGGAATCTGACGCACAGCAGATCTCTCCTCTATAGATGCCGAACTCCGTCACTCATGTACATGAGTGACATGAAGAAGAGTGCACCACTCCTGTACATGAGTCAACCCGTCACGATGAAGAACTCGTGACGGGCTGCGAGGAGTTGAGCGGGTGTCAGTCTGCGGCAGGGATCCGGTACTCGAAAACGAACTGGTCAGCGGCCATGAGGGTGTCGCAGACCTCGACCACGAGACCCGCGGTCGTCCGAGCCTCCCGGATCAGATGAACCACCGGCGCACCTGGGCTCAGCGCCAGTTCCGAAGCCTCCCCCTTCGAGGCCGGACGCGCCTGCAACGTCTCGACGAACTCTGCGAACTCATGCCCGTGGTCTTCGAGTCGGGCATAGATGCCACCGCCGCCGGGGTTCTCGGCGAACAGCTCCGGGATCTCCTTCACCACGTCCCAGGGAAGGTAGGACGTGGCGGTCTCGACCGGGGTGCCGTTGCGGAAGTAGAGACGCCGACGGGCCAGCACCTGCGTGCCGGCAGGGACGCCCAGTCGTCGGGCAGCATCCTCGGGTACCTCCATGGGCCCGATGTAGAGGACGCTGACCTTGGCGGAAGCACCGGACTGTGCGGACTCCGCGAGGTACGCGGCCTGACCTCCCTGCCGGAGCGAGCGCCGGAAGCGGTCCGAGGAGCGGTGCCGCACCGGCGGTCGGTTCTTCACGATCGAGCCCTTGCCGTGGCGGGTCTCGACGAGCCCGCTCGCCCGCACCTCGACCATGGCTTTGCGGATGGTGCCACCGGACACGCCATAGCGATCCACCAGCTCAGATTCACTCGGCACCATGTCACCAGGCTTCAGGACACCCGCCCGAATCTGCTGCACGATCTCGTCCGCGATCTGCACGTATCGAGGGCCGGCCCCGCCCCCGCCTGCCGCAGTTCCCATAGTCCTTCTCTGCCTCCTATGCTCCTCTACATGAGTCAATCACAGGAAGCGACACCGTCCCCCCTGCACTCTGTGTCCGTGGCCGGAGTAGTGGTGCGCGAGGACGGACGCCTTCTTGCGATCCGCCGGGCCGACAACGGCACCTGGGAACTCCCCGGCGGCATCCTCGAACTCGACGAGACCCCCGAGGCCGGAGTGGCCCGCGAGGTCCTGGAGGAGACGGGCATCTACGTCGAGGTAGACGAACTCACCGGTGTCTACAAGAACCTGACCCGCGGCATCGTGGCCCTGGTCTTCCGCTGCAGGCCCTCCGGTGGCACCGAACGCACCTCCAGCGAATCCACGGCTGTCTCATGGCTCACACCCGACGAGGTCAGCGAGCGCATGTCCGAGGTCTACGCGGTCAGGCTCCTGGACGCCCTGAGCGGCAACGGCCCGCACGTACGGAGCCACGACGGCAGGCACCTCATCCCAGCGGGATAAAACCTTCTCTACTTCATCAAGGCACCCGGCTGCGCTCCGCTCCGCCGGGCGCGCTTTCCGGCTCTGGCTGCGCCCGCGCTCCTGCCTGCGGCCCGCTCGGCGCTGCCGCCGCCGACGCGCGCCCACAGTGGACAGGCCCGGAGGGCATGAGACGAGAACCAAGCCCGCGGCTTCAAGACATGCCTCCGGCGGGGGCGCTCAGACTCCGGGATGGACGGGGCGCCGTTCGCGAGTGCCGGCCGGAGCGTGGCGAGCGTCGTGGGCTCCCATCCCGACCACCTTCGACCCAGGCAGAGCCGAGCAGTCGCGGCCCAGGGCGTCAAGGTCGTTCGTACAGTGGCGCGCTCCACCTTGACGCCCTGAACCGCAACTGCTCCACGGTGTGTGGGTCGAAGGCGGACGGGATGGGAGCTGGGGAGGGTGGCAAGTTGGGGTAGACCTAAACGGTTTACCGCCGCCCGACACCGCTGGGTAGGCGCTGCCAGCACCCAGAACCTTCTAGGGCTAACTGGAGTCAGGGCAGATATAGTGACGATGCAATGCATTCATGGGTGCATTTGAGCGGATTTGCGACATCGGACTGCAACCTCGCTTCGCGTCTAGTTCCTCCAGCACGAAGGCCCGGCCCAGGTTGGCAGACCAGGACCGGGCTCGCGCGTGGAGTAATCGAAGCGGGTCCGGCCGAGTATCAGACGGTCGGACCCGCTTCGCTGCGGTCCGCCATCGTCCGGCACCTCTTCAACTCACGGCGCTAGCGCCGTGCCAACTGCTCCACACAGGCTGCGACAGCCGCCACAGCAGTCAGAGTCGCAATCAGGAGCCGGAACCACCACGGATCCGGGGCACGATCACGATTACCTTCCTGCGCCTCGGGCTCTCGCATCTCCATCTCTCTCTCCTCACCTGAGTGGTAGGCCCCGGCGAGCCGGGTCCCTCGACCGCGTGCGCGTCGAGAGCGGTGATCGGTAAGAAGCGAGACGGCCGCAACATACCCGCCGCATCCACCACCTGACGGGGCGTCAGCAGCGGACGAATCGGGAAGCCGACAGGTTAATTAATTAATAGAAGGATTCCATAGTTCGTTGCAATTTCACGGCTGCCATACACTCCCTGTCCGAATCGGATGCCGAAATCACGCATCCGATTTGCTGATCTGATTCCCATACGTCTCGCTCAGAGTACACTACGACCAGGCGTAGTAGATGCGGTTGATCTAAGGAGGAGAGCGACGGTGACGGAGGCGAGCACTGCGCAGGCCGAGGCCATCGAGTGGGACCTCGAACCCGGTGATGTGATTGAGCGCAAGCAGCTTCATGCCAAGTACGGCGGGCGGACGCAGGGCGGCATCGGACCCTCAGCGAAGACGCCGAACGTGATGATCTTTACGGATCCGATCGCCGGCGAGAAGCACGGGTACTACGACGGCTGGATGCCCGATGGGCTCTTCCACTACAGCGGAGAAGGGCAGTACGGGGACCAGCGGATGCTCTCAGGCAATGCCAGCATCCTGAACCATCAGGCTGAGGGACGAGCTCTTCGTGTCTTCCAAGGGGCCCGCGGCAGAGTCACCTACCTGGGCGAATTTGCTGTTGAGGGCTGGTACGAAGCCGATGCGCCGGAGACCGGCGACGGACCCCTGCGCAAGGTCATCGTCTTCAAGCTTCGTCCTATCGATACGTCCCCCCAGGAGCCAGGCACCAAGCTTGGTCGGCTGCTGGCCAACCAAGTCACGACCGTCACGCAGATCGACGTCGAGCAGTACGAAACCGAGAAGTCGTTCGTGCAGCCGAACCAGGAGCCCTACGAGGCGGAGCGTCGCGAGGGCAAGCTTGTACGGCAGTTCACTGACTTCTTGCGGCTCAACGGGCACCAGATCGTTCGCCACCGCATCCTGCCGCAGGGCGAGACGCGCCCTCTACTGACCGATCTCTACATCCCAGATCTGGGACTTCTCATCGAGGCCAAGGGGAGTGTCACTCGCGAGAACGTGCGCATGGCGATTGGCCAGCTGGCCGACTACGGCCGATTCATGGACGCTCCACATCGCGCGATCTTGGTTCCGAGTAAGCCACGTCGCGATCTCGTTGAGCTCGTCACTAGTGTGGGGCAGGCCTTCATCTGGCCGGAAGGCAAGGACTACAGCAGCACCGCCCCGGAGCTACTGCCTGTAACTCGATCGCTTTGATCACCACGGCGGGGCTAGTACAGCACCGCCGTACCGCAACCGCAGCAACCACCTCCGTCCGCTACTGCGTCTCCGGGGCCTCGGAGCGGCCGATATGACCATCGTTGACCGATCCGGCTGGAGCTACGGATCAGAAGGTGCCCATGCCCCACCCAGTGCCCCATCGTCCAGGGGTCAGCGGTAACTGGCAGGCACCTGCAACACAACGGCCCCTGACCGTTTCACCTGGTCAGGGGCCGCACACCTACGCGGTGGGCTTCTACTCGTCTCCTTCAGAAACGGTGAGGTTCACTCACGCTCAAGAGGTGACCGCGGCTGGTCGCTACACGGAGCACGTCTCGCAAAGCCCCGGACAGTTCCTTCACCAGCAGCCGCAAATCCTCCAGGCCCGCTTCTTCGTCGCCAAGAGTTCCCGAGGCCTGTTCCAGCAGTTCGGTCGCCATCCCGAGTTGCACCGCCTCGATGTTGTCCGCCAGGCGGGACATGTGTCCGTCCCTCTCATCGGTACTGAGGTAGCAGGGCTTGTCTTCAGGCCCCGACCACGGGAGAAGCCGCAGTTCGTTTCGGGTCGTCATCCTTGCGTTCGCCTCTCATTGATCACGTGGTGAGTAATGAAGACCGCATCGACGCGGTCCCCCGGGAACACCAGATGCGCGGCCTCGATGACGCGGCCGGTGCTGTCGGCGGCGACGCGAGTGATCGCGAGAACCGCCACGGCGGAGCTGGTCCGAAGCGTCGATGCCTCGTCCGGTGTCGGGAGGCGGGCGTGTACCGTCTCCCGGACCTCTACCGGCGGAGGGTTCAGTACGGCAAAGCCCATAACCATCCGCTCACATGCGGATCCATCGCCGAGCGCTACGGTCGGCGTCAGGTCGCGCGGGACGTAGATGCGAGCCAGGCTGTGCGGCGAATCCCCCTCATGGCTGAGGCAGAAGTACTCGGTCAACGGGCTGCCGCTCGGCACCCTCAACAGGCTTGTCAGGTGCCCGTGCGCCCGGATCGCAGTTCTGCGGACAGTGACGCGCAGAGCCGCGTCCGCAGCAGTTGCCGGATCCAGCGAGCCCCGTCCCCCGACATACGTGATCTTGCGGAGGGGGCGACGAACGAAGTTCCCCTTGCCGTGGATCTTCTCAACGAGCCCTTCCCTCTCAAGCACCGCGAGAGCACTCCTCAACGTCGGCGTGCTGACCATGTACTGACGGGCCAAGTCGGCCTCCGACGGCAGGCGTTCGCCAGCCTTGATACGGCCGGTTGTGATCTGGTGCCGGAGGTCACCGGCAATGCCGTGACGGCGAGAAGACATGAACTGAGTCACCGCCTTCTCGGCATTCGCATGGCGACAAGCCGAGTTCGCCCATGAATGGTCAACAGCTCACCTGTCTCGAACAGCAGCTGCTTGGCACCGTGCGGCAGTTGGCACAGGTCACTCACCCGGCACGCCCGGCCGCCGACTTGGATGACGTCGCCGCGCTGCACGGTGGCCGAGGTGATCTCGACGGTGGATGGCAGCGCAGCGCTGGGCGCCCGTCCCCTCATCGCTGCACCTCCCCGGGCGCGGGCTGGGTCGACGTCGAGTGACAGGGGCAGTCGCACACCTCGTAGACCACCCGGACGCCGGCCGGCACCGAGGGCGGGAAGAATTCCGTGCAGGCGTGGTGCGTACCGATCCGACATGCAATCGAGCGGTAGGAGGTCGCCGCAGCGGGCGTGTATCCGGGCTGTTGGCGAGGAGGCATCAACGGGCCCCCGCAAGAGCCGACCAGGCCTCAGTCGAAAGATGGGGAGCCAGGACCATCGAGCGTTGCCGTACGTGCTTCTCCCAGGCCAACACGTACGGACGGACGAGCGCGATGTCCTCACCCGCGAGCGAGTCCGCGTGGTCTACGCAGTCCGAGACCCGTCCCCCGCCAGCCGTCGACCTGTCAATGGGCGCAGGGGGCACGAAGGCAGCCATCGGCCGGGAGAGCGTTAAGGGGCGGCGGTGCCTGCCCTTGTGGAAGTACCGCTCTCTGGTGAGCGAGACGGCACGGCGGATACGGTTGAACACGCTACTCAGCTCCTATCGCTGATGGCTCGGTCCCCCGACATCGCCCGTCGAGGGGACCGCTTTGTCTACGACCGCCCAAAGGGTGCGGCCGTTCAGGCTGGTGGCCAGGAGCCCGAACCGATCGGCCTCGGCCACCGCTTCCAGAACCTCCCGCCATGACTCGGCGGGGAGCGATTCCGGTACCTCCGTTTCGACCGCCGTGTATCCGGCGTGGTCCTCCACGCGCGCGGGGAGCCCGACGGACGACAGCCGGGCGGCGATGGCCGCCGCGCTTACTCCTGAAGCAGGCACAGGGCAGCCTCCGTCACCGGCGATCACTTTCAGTGAAGCTAGTTAACTAGGTTAGAGCTAGTGGACTAGATTTTCCATATGCCTGAGCAGCCGCCTTATCTCCGCATCGCCGACGAACTCCGGCGGCGGATCGCGGAGCACGTATGGGAGCCGGGCGATCGCCTGCCCTCCCGCGCCCAGATCGGCCAGGAGTACGGCGTGGGCGAGAACGTGGTCCGCCGGGCGCAGGAGCTGCTGATCTCCCAGGGCGTGTTGGAGGGTCGCGCCGGTTCCGGCACGTACGTCGCGGAGCCTCGACAGCGGGTGCGGGTCGTCCGTTCAACAGCACGCGAGCAGCCCGACGGCTCTCCGTTTCGTGCGGACATGAAGGCCATGGGCAAGCAAGGGGATTGGGAGAGTCTGACCGACGCCAAGGTCCCCGCCCCTGCGGAGATCGCGACCCGCCTGGGTATCGCCGAGGGAGATCTGTGCGTCCGCACGACGTACGAGTTCCTGGCCGATGGCAGGCCGGTGCAGTTGTCGACGAGTTGGGAGCCGTACGACCTCACCGCCGGCACTCTCGTCGTTCTCCCCGAGGGAGGGCCGCATGCCGGGGCCGGAGTCGTGAACCGCATGGCCGCGATCGGCATCACCGTCAGCCACGCCGTGGAGCAGCCGGAGCCGCGGCAGGCGACCGCCGAGGAGGCATCGCTTCTGGGCATCCAGAAGGCCGCCTTCGTCACGCACATCCGCCGGACGTACTACAGCGACCAGGGGCAGCCCGTGGAGACGGCCGACATCGTGGTGCCCGTCGCTCACTGCGAGATCGTCTATGAGATCCCGATCAACCGGTAACCGCGGTAACTGACAGGCGTCCGCCGCCTTGTGGATCTCCTCGAACCGCGGTCAGTTCGTGCCCCTCGCGTGCCCCTTCCGTGCCCGATCGGGCGGGAAACCAGGGGGAGACACGGTGACTGGCGGACACCGGACAACACAACGGCCCCCGACCATCTTGCCTGGTCAGGGGCCGTTCAGCTGTGCGGTGGGTGTGGGATTTGAACCCACGGTGACTCGCGCCACGACGGTTTTCAAGACCGTTCCCTTAGGCCGCTCGGGCAACCCACCCCGCGCCACCGGTTCACGGACCGAGGTTGACGCGAGGACAGCCTAGCCGGTCAGCTGTCGCCCTTGCGCTCCCCCAGGGTGACTTCGGTCGTGGCCATCCTGCCGTCGCGCTGGTAGGTCAGCGTCACACGGTCGCCGGGCTCGTGCGTCCAGATCTCGCCGATCAGGCTCGGGCCGCTGTCGATCACGGTGTCGCCGAACTTCGTGATCACATCGCCCGCCCGGAGACCGGCCTTGTCCGCGGGCCCGCCCTGCACCACGGCGTCCGCGTCGGAGCCCGCGCCCCGGTCGGAGATGACCGCGCCGCCGGACCTCTCGTCCATCCTGACCGTGGCGCCGATCACCGGGTAGACGGGCCGACCGGTCTTGATCAGCTGCTGGGCGACGTTCGTCGCCTGGTTGATCGGGATCGCGAAGCCGAGACCGATGGAACCGGCCTGGGTCTGGCCGAGGCCGCTGCCGGTCGACTGGATGGCCGAGTTGATGCCGATGACCGCGCCGCGCGCGTCGAGCAACGGGCCGCCGGAGTTGCCCGGGTTGATCGACGCGTCGGTCTGCAGGGCGCTCATGTACGAGTTGTTGCCGCCGGCCCCGTCCCCGGAGGCGACCGGGCGGTTCTTGGCGCTGATGATCCCCGTGGTCACCGTGTTGGACAGCCCGAACGGGGCACCGATCGCGATCGTCGAATCGCCGACCGCGACATGGTCCGAGTTGCCGAGGGGCAGCGGGGCGAGCCCCGACGGCGGGTTCTTCAGCTTCAGCACCGCGACGTCGTAGCCCTGCGCCCGGCCGACCACCTCGGCGTCGTACTTCTTGCCGTTGGAGAACGTGGCGGTGAGCTGGCCACTGTCCGCCGCGGAGGCCACCACGTGGTTGTTGGTGAGGATGTGGCCCTGCTTGTCGTACACGAAGCCGGTGCCCGTACCGCCCTCGCCGTCACCGCCCTGCGCGTCGATGGTGACCACGCTGGGCAGTGCCCTGGCGGCCACGCCCGCGACCGTGCCGGGGTCGCGCTTGAAGCCCTGCGCGTCGGCCGAGACCGTGGTCGAACCACTGGACGCGCTGTTCCGGTCGGCCGCCCAGTAGCCGAAGGCGCCGCCGATGCCGCCCGCGATCAGCGCAGCCGCCGCCACCGCGGCCACCAACCCGCCCATCCCCCGCTTCCGCGGGCCCTTCTGGCCGGGGAACTGGTCCGGGGCGCCCCAGACCGGCGTCCCGCCGTCGGCACCATGGTGCGCGTACGTGGGCGCGGCGGGAGGGGGCGGCGGGGGCCAGTTCGCCTCGGCGGCCGACTGGAAGCCGGGAGGAGCCGAGGCCGGAACAGGGCCCGTGGAAGTGGTCGCGGCCTCGCCCTCCGGCGCCTGCGGCTGCCCCGGAGCAGGCGTGGAGGCGGAAGGCCCCTGGGGAGCGTCGGCCGGCGGCACGGGAGGTACGGACGGAACCGGCGGAACGGCCTCGCCCGCAGTGCCCTCGCTGCCCTCGTTCTCTGTGCTCACAGCTCTTTACTCCTCGATTCCACACGATTGTCGGCAAGAGATCCGCTGTGTACGTGTCCTGGGACAGCCTTTCCCAAGACCCGTCAGGCCACTGTAAGCAGGACCTGTGCATCCTCGGACCCATCCTTACATCCGACAAAAAGGACGCGCGCTCGTGGTCCGCACGACGCACCACCCGGCGTGCGCGCCGCGCGTCGCGCGGACGCCTCGGACGCAAGCTGTACACAGCACCCGCTCTCGGTGACACGATGACGCGGTGACGCAAGCACGGCAGCCCTCCACGCCCCCTTCCATCCAGGTCATCGCCCACCGGGGCGCGTCCGACGACGCCCCCGAGCACACCCTGGCCGCGTACCGGAAAGCGATCGAGGACGGCGCCGACGCACTGGAGTGCGATGTACGGCTGACCGCCGACGGGCATCTCGTGTGCGTGCACGACCGCCGGGTGAATCGCACGTCCAACGGCCGCGGCGCGGTCTCCGCCCTGGAGCTGTCCGCGCTCGCCGCCCTCGACTTCGGCTCCTGGAAGGACCACGAGGACTCGGAGTCCCCGGACTGGGACCCGGTGCCGGGAGAACTCACCTCGGTGCTCACCCTGGAACGACTGCTCGAACTGGTCGCCGAGACACGGGCAGCCGGACGCCCGGTGCAGCTCGCCATCGAGACCAAGCACCCCACCCGCTGGGCGGGCCAGGTCGAGGAGCGGCTGCTGCATCTGCTGAAGCGTTTCGCGCTCGACGTGCCGTCGGCCGACGAGCCCTCGCCGGTACGGATCATGAGCTTCTCCGCGCGCTCCCTGCACCGCGTCCAGGCCGCCTCGCCCACCCTGCCCACCGTCTACCTGATGCAGTTCTTCTCGCCACGCCTGCGCGACGGACGGCTGCCCGCCGGGGCCCGGATCGCCGGGCCCGGGATGCGGATCGTCCGCAGCCACCCCGGCTACGTCGAACGTCTTCACCGCGCGGGCCACCGCGTCCACGTCTGGACGGTCGACGAGCCGGAGGACGTCGAACTCTGCGTCAACCTCGGCGTGGACGCAATCATCACGAATCGCCCCAAACAGGTTCTGTCACAACTGGGACGCCTTTAACATCCGTTACAGGGAGTGCAACGGCGCATTCGAACCGTACTCGATCGTCATGAGTGCGTCACCGGTGGGCGAACGGTCGGTTTCCGGTCCAGCCCGGGGGGGCATCCACTTCGTGGCGTGGGGCAAAGGAGGTCTCGGGGGTGGCGTTGGTGGTGGCACAGGAAGTGCCCACGTCGTCGAGCATGGCCGTACCCCATGGCCCTGCGGGCGTGGGGCAGGCGCGGCACCGGATGCGCGAGCAGTTGCGCAGCCACGGGATGCCGGATTCGGTCGTCGACGATGCCGTGTTGATTCTTTCCGAACTGCTCAGCAACGCCTGCCGGCACGGCAGGCCGCTGGGCCGGCACACGGATGTGGGCGAGGGCGACATCCGCGCCGCCTGGCGCGTGGACAGAACGGGAGGGCTGACCGTCGAGGTGACGGACGGCGGCGGCCCGACCCGGCCGGTCCCGGCCACGCCGTCGGTGACGGCGCGCGGCGGTCGCGGTCTCAACATCATCAGCACGCTCGCCGAGGAGTGGGGCGTACGCGACGACTCCTCGGGCGAGGTCACCGTCTGGGTCCTCGTCCACGAGGGACACCACGATGAGAGACGTCGGGACGACGAGCACCCGAGCGGGAACGCGAACGGGCGCGCGAAAGCGAACAGGAACGAAGCGCACGGTGCCGAAGGGCGCGGGAACAAGGGGCACGGGCGGGCATCCGGAGCCCCGGGCACCTCGGGGTCATCGAGAGTGTCGGGCATCCGCCGCGCAACGGGCATGCCGAGTCCGGCCGCGCTGGACCGGCTGGGGTTCGCGGGGTCCCTCGACGACATCGGCTGAGGTCCGCGCTCCACGTACGGGCGGAACCGGAGCCCGACAGCGACGAGGCGCACCGGGCGGCGGGCCCCGGGCCCGGCCGCGCATCGCGAGCACGCCCGGACCGCGCCCCTGGTTCGACGTACGGGCACGGACCGGGTACGTGGGAACAGGCCCGGACCGGGTACGTGGGACGAGGCGCGGACCGAGTGGACGCGGCGGGTACGCGGGCGCGTGTGTCCGGGACGTGACGCGGGCCGCTAGGCTCGCGGCCCAGACCGCACTGACGCAACCGGGAGAAAGCCCACCATGGCCAAGAAGCGCCCCCAGACCAAGGCCGGGAAGCAGCAACTCAAGGACGGCGAGATCCCGGTGGTCGGGGCTCGTGAGCCCTGCCCGTGCGGTTCGGGCCGACGCTACAAGGCGTGCCACGGCCGCGCCGCCGCCCAGGCCGTGGCCGAACTGGTCCACCGCCCCTTCGAGGGCCTGGCCGGTGAGTGCGACTGGGTCGCGCTGCGCGAACTGGTGCCGGCCGCCACGGTCGAGCTGACACTCAAGGGCGGGCTCCCCGACGGCGTACCCTCCGTGACCCTCGCGACCGTCCTGCCGATGGCGTGGCCGGCCCTCCGCCGCGACGACGGTTCGGTCCTGCTGGGGCTGCAGAACGACACCCCGTCGGGCGACCTCAGCCGCGACCTCGCGGACACGCTCCGGCAGGCGCTCGCCGCCGAGCCCGGCTCGCCCGTGACCGCGCGGCGCGCCCCGGCCGACGGACCGCGGCTTCAGGACATGCTCGACCCCGACGCGGCCTTCGAGCCCGCCGTCCACCCGGGTTTCGAGTTCTGGGTTCCGGACGCGGAGAACGCCGCGCCGGAGGTGTCCGCCTCCCTGGAGCGCGCGAACGAGGCGGCGATCCCCACGGCGCGGCTCTCCGGCGTGGACGCCGCGTACTGGTGCGAGACCCCGGAGAAGAACCACCTGCGCTGGGTCATGCCGCACCCCGAGGAGCAGCTTCTCGACGCGCTCGCCCGACTGCATGCCGCCGGTGCCTCTTCGTTGGGCGAGGGGACACGGCTGGTCGGTTCCTTCCGGGCGCACGGACTGATGGTCCCGGTCTGGGATCTGCCGAGCGCGATGGGCGCGGCGGAGTGCGAGAAGCCTGCGGCGGAGTTCGCGGAGCGGCTGGCCGACGCGCTCGCCTCGGACGCGCCGCTCACCGCCGAGGAACGCCGGGCCCGCGGCGGGCTCACCAACCGCCAAGTGACACTCAGCTGACAGTGACGACCGCCGGGCGGGCTCGGTGACTCGCGTCACAACCCCCCGTACCGGCAGGTAAATCCCTGTCCGAATACGCGAGATCGAATTTGCGAACGGCAGATCTCTTGTTACGGTTCTAGAAGCCCGGTCGCTGGTGCATCCCCCGTCGCCAGCGATCGGGCATCCTCATTTCCCGGTACGGCGCACAGCGCACGCCCGGCGCATGAGCCCGCCGCACGACCCGCCATCAGTACGGTCCCGCGGCGCGCCCGCCGTTCGCCGCCCGCCCGTCGGACTCTCCGCCCACACTCGAGTCCGGGCTTCCCACCACCGCACATCGTCGCCAACCCGCCACGACAGAGCCCGTTTTGACCTCCCGCCCCGGGCGCGCCGCTCCTCGGGCCCCGGGCCCGCCGCGTCCTCCGCCGAGGCGGCCACTCTCGGACAGAGAAGGATCCCGGATCGCTTTGCGCGCCACTTACGAGGCCAATCGAATAAGCCTTCGAATTTCCGCGAAATAGCCACGGAAGCCCCGTCAGAAAACCAAATCTCGCCGCACTTTGCAGCGGCAGACTTTGCACGAGCGGGCACGGAACCGGCATGAGACGTCATCGGGACACGGCGGTCCGCGGATTCCCGTACCGATCAACCGGAGATCATCATCGGGAATCGCACGGGGCGAACACCGGCGGCCGGTGAAGACACCGAGGGAGAACGAAGGCGACGGGCGACAGCCAGGGACGGCGAAAAGAGTAATGACGAATAATGAGGCGATAGATCGCGGCATGCGAACTTCGCCCGAACTTCACCCGAATTTCGAACGGTTCGGCCCAGATACCGGAGACAATTCCACGTCGGCATCACGGAGTGCGCCCACTGCCGGTGACCACTTTCCGAGCGCCGAGGCCCGCCTCATCCCGCCCCGGCCCCGGCCCACGCGAGGCAGGCACACGCGGAGCCCGCACACCACGAGGCCGGACCCGGACCCTGGAAGCACCGAGACCCCGGGACCCTGCCCCACAGCCTGAAGGCCCGATGCCCAGGGCCCGAACACGCCGGATCCCGAGGCGTGCAAAGCACCGGATGCCGTCGTCCCGCCGGCCCGTCAGTACACGAGTCGTCAGCGCACAAGCCGTCAGTACGCGAGTCGACTGCCTCCGTCGGGGGCACCGTTGCTCGCCTCGACCAGCGCGTCGAGCACCGTCTCCACATCCGGCAGCCACGGCACCGCGGCTCCGGTCGTGTCTCCGCCCCTGCCCCCGGTCCCGGCCTCGTGGCCGGAGCGGCGTCCGTTCGTACCCGGCAGAGGGCCGGGAGCCCGTTCCCAGCGCACCTGTCCCGTCCCCGTCGCCGACGGCGGAAGGACCAGATAGCCGCCCTCGCCGTGGAAGCGCAGCGAACTGGGCACCCGGTCCTGGACGTACAGCAACTCGCCGAGCCGTTCGAGGGTGTACGGGGCGACCAGCAGCGACCACCGGGTCGGGGTCGCCACCACGGGGCCGAGACGGGTACCCATCCGGTCCAGTTCGACCAGCGCCCGCGCGGCGGCCACGGCGGGCAGGCTCAACGCGCAGGGGGCACGGCCACCGGTGGCCAGCACGATCGGCGCGGTGGGCCGGTTGGTCCACCACCAACGCACCATGCGCTCGTCGGTGGTCGCCGCCAGAAGACCGGGATCGAAGGGGTGCGCGCCTGGTACGGCGCACTCGGGATCGGCGCAGGCGCACCCACGGTCACGGCCGTCACGGCCACCGCGTCCGTCGCCCGCCGCCGTTCCCACTCCGGGGACCACGGGCCACTGCCACGCGGTGGCGCAGATCAGGGCCGCGTCGAGCTGGGCGGGCCTTGCCCTGCGCCGGAGCCTGCGTCGCCTTCCGAGGATCTCGCGCATGAGCGCTCGTTCCTTTCCGTTGAACGCCGAGGGTCCACATCACACCACGCGTGCCTCACATCGCGTGTGCATCACTTCGCCGTGCGTGCACGCCCGTCCGACGTGTCGTACGGGTGGTTCGTCGTACCGAGCGTGCGCTGAGCCAGGTCGAGCAAGGGGGGTGAGACGAGCCGGACACAAACATGGCGAGGAGAAGCGCATATACATCGCGCGTGTCGTCCCATGGTGCAAACCCCGCCACTTGGGGGTGGGGGCGTGGCCGTCACAAGAGAGGACGTCCGGGTCGGCTGCCGGGTTCCCGGGGCGATCGGAACTGCCCCTGGCCATCATCGATTACGTACCCAGCATGCCCGAAATGACGCTCCCTGCGGGACTTCCCCCGGGACTTCACCCCGAGAACACCCCCCGTCGAGCACCCTCAGTCGACCGCAATTAGCCGCCACCAGGTGCGTTTTTCAGCCAACTTAACAGTTGGCCGGACACCACAAAACCCGTAGGGACAATGCTGGACATCGCCTTACTTGTACGTGTACATGTGGATGCTACGTGTACCTGTAGATGCACTGATAGCGGCGCAGAATGACATGGGGGTTTGCGATGCTATTCCAAGAAACGCACCGGTGGGAAAGCCTTCTGCCATGAGCGCCCCGCACCTGCCGAAAGTGGCTGGAATCGATCCCACGGTTCCTGTTTCAACGCACACTGCCGGTTCTCTCTCCGGAGTACCGGCCGCCCCCGGAGCATTCGTCCAGGACCGGCTGGCCGGCTGGGTCTCCGACCTCACCACGCTGCACGAACTCACCGAACGACTGGCCAGGACCAGCGCGCTCGACGACGCCCTGCGCGAACTCCTGGACGCCGGTGCCGCTCTGGTCGGCGCCCGCCGCGGTCTGGTCGTCTTCGAACCGTCCGACCACCGCGGCCCGGTCAGCACCGTCGGTCTGGGCCTCGCCCACGCCGAACTCGGGCACATCGAGACCGTGCCGCGCAGTGCCACCTCCTACGGCCGGATCCTGGAAGGGGCCCCCGACGCCGAAGGAACGCGGACCACCCCCGATCTGCTCGGCGACACCACCCTGGACCCCCGGCGCCGCGAGGTGGCCGCCCGGCTCGGATACGCCGCCAGCTACGCCGTGCCGATCGCCGCCGAGGCGACCGGCAGGCTCGGCGCCGCCGTCTGGCTGTACGACGAACCCGCCGAACCGCTGGAACGCCAGCGCCATCTCGTCACCCTCTACGCCGGATACGCCGGTGAACACCTCGCCAGGCTGCTGGAACTGGAACGCGCCAGGGCCGATGTCGCCACCGTGGCGGAGGAACTGCTGCCCACCCGCCTGCCCAGGGTCACCGGCGTACAACTGGCGGCCCGTCACCGCGCGGCGCCGGAGGGCGGCGGCGACTGGTACGACGCGCTGGCGCTGCCGGAGGGCGCCCTCGGACTGGCCGTGGGCTCGGTGGACGGCTCCGGACCGAGCGCGCTGGCCGCCATGGGGCGGCTGCGCGCCGGACTGCGGGCGTACGCCGTCATGGAGGGCGAGGATCCGGTCGCCGTGCTCTCCGACCTGGAACTGCTGCTGCGGCTCACCGAACCCGCCCGCTCCGCGACCGCCCTCTTCGCCTACTGCGAGCCCTCCTGCCGCAAGATCCTGCTGGCCGGTGCGGGCCACACCCCGCCGCTCCTGATCGGCGACGGGCACACCGAGTTCGTCGAGACCTCGGTCTCCGCGCCGCTGGGCATGCTCGCCTGCTGGGAGGCGCCCAGCGTGGAGATCGCCCCGGCGCCGGGCGAGACCGTGCTCCTCTACACCGACGGGCTGCTGCGCCGCACCGGCGACTCGACGGACCGGGCGTTCGCCCGGCTGCACTCGGCGGCGGCGCGCGTGCCGAAGGCGCTGCGCGACGACGCCTCGGCCGTCGCCGACCACGTCCTGCGCACCATGCTGCCGGACGGACTCGACCAGGGCGGCGGCTCGGAGGACGTCGTGGTCCTCGCCGCACGCTTCGACTGAGCCGGACGGACCCCGGCGTTCCGGCCGAACCGTACCGTTCCGGACGCGTCCGGACCGCATACGCCACGACGGGGGCATACAGGACGTACACGGCTCGGTACACGTATGCGGCTGGGCGAACGCGCACGGGACGTATACGGTCCGGTCAGGCTGTGTAACAGGCCCTCCGGCCCTGCACCCCGTATCCGTACGCCCGTACGATGAACAGGGCCCCAATGTCGTATCAAGGAGAGACAAGTCGTGGCTGAGGAGCTCACCCAGGAGAACCCGGAGACCCCGGAGACCGAAGCAGAGGAAACGATCAAGCAGCGGAAGAACGGTCTGTACCCGGGCGTCTCCGACGAGCTCGCCGCGAACATGAAGTCCGGCTGGGCCGACACCGAACTGCACGGCCTCGCACCGATCCCCCAGGCCGCGCACACCGCCGCCCGCCGCGCCGCGCTCTCCGCGCGCTTCCCGGGTGAGCGGCTGGTCATCCCCGCGGGCAACCTGAAGACCCGCTCCAACGACACCGAGTACTCCTTCCGCGCCTCCACCGAGTACGCGTACCTCACCGGTGACCAGACGCAGGACGGTGTCCTCGTCCTGGAGCCGACCGAGGACGGCCACGAGGCGACCGTCCACCTGCTGCCGCGCTCCAACCGCGAGAACGGCGAGTTCTGGCTCGACGGCCAGGGCGAGCTGTGGGTCGGCCGCCGCCACTCCCTCACCGAGGCCGAGCAGCTGCTGGGCATCCCGGCGAAGGACGTCCGCGAACTCTCGGCCGCGCTCGCCGAGGCCACCGGACCGGTCCGTGCCGTACGCGGCCACGACGCCGGCATCGAGGCCGCCCTGACCGACAAGGTCACCGCGGAGCGCGACGAGGAACTGCGCGCCTACCTCTCCGAGGCCCGGCTGATCAAGGACACCTTCGAGATCGCCGAGCTGCAGAAGGCCTGCGACGCCACCGCGCGCGGCTTCGAGGACGTCGTGAAGGTCCTCGACAAGGCCGAGGCGACCAGCGAGCGCTACATCGAGGGAACGTTCTTCCTGCGCGCCCGCGTCGAGGGCAACGACATCGGCTACGGCTCGATCTGCGCGGCCGGTCCCCACGCGACCACCCTGCACTGGGTGCGCAACGACGGTCCGGTCCGCTCCGGTGAGCTGCTGCTCCTCGACGCCGGGGTGGAGACCAACGACCTCTACACCGCCGATGTGACCCGCACCCTCCCGATCAACGGCACGTTCACGCCGCTCCAGCGGAAGATCTACGACGCGGTGTACGAGGCCCAGGAGGCGGGTATCGCGGCCGTCAAGCCGGGGGCCGCGTACCGCGACTTCCACGACGCCGCGCAGCGCGTGCTCACCGAGAAGCTCGTCGAGTGGGGCCTGCTGGGCGACCTGACCGCGGACAAGGTGCTGGAGCTGGGCCTCCAGCGCCGCTGGACCCTGCACGGCACCGGCCACATGCTCGGCATGGACGTCCACGACTGCGCCGCCGCGCGCACCGAGACGTACGTGAACGGGACGCTGGAGCCGGGCATGTGCCTCACGGTCGAGCCCGGCCTGTACTTCCAGGCCGACGACCTGACCGTCCCTGAGGAGTACCGGGGCATCGGCGTCCGCATCGAGGACGACATCCTCGTCACCGAGGACGGCAACCGGAACCTCTCCGACAAGCTGCCGCGCCGGTCCGACGAGGTCGAGGCGTGGATGGCCCGCCTCAAGGGCTGATGCCTCGCCTCAAGGGCCGAGGGCCGATGTCCCGCTTCGGGGACTGACGTCCGCGTGCTGGAGGGCCGCCCCGCTCAGGACACCATGAGCAGGGCGCCCTCCCGCCATTTGAGGACCTTGTCGAAGCTCACCACGGCGCCGCGGCCGGGGCGGTTACCGAAGTGGACGTGGTCGGCGAGCTGCTCGATCAGACAGAGCCCCCGGCCGTCCTCGGCGCTGAGCGAGGGGTACGGCCGGCCCCCGTACTGCTGCCCCGACGACCGCAGCGTGCGGCGGGAGGGGAAGCCGGGTCCCGAATCGGTGACCTCGATACGGCACTTCTCGCCGTCCAGATACGCGGTGACCCGGTACTGACCGGGAGCCTCCCCTGGCCGCTCGTCCCTCGGGTCCCACGGGCCCCGGCGCGCGTCCCGCTCCTCGCGCTGTTCCTCCCGCCGTTCTCCGCGCTCCGCGCGTTCGTCCTCTTCTCCCCCCGGAGCGCGCTGTTCCCGTTCCCACCGCTCGTACGGGGGCCGGTCTTCCCGGGGACGGCGCTCACCACCGTGCTCGACGGCGTTCGCACACGCCTCGGTGAGCGCGACCGACAGGTCGAAGGAGATCTCCGGATCCACGCCCGCCGTCTCCATCGTGCCCAGCAGGAAGCGGCGGGCGAGCGGAACGCTCGCAGCCTCGCGCCGCAGATGGAGGGACCACCAGATGCTCATGCTCCAGCCTCCTGGCTGCGGCTCGACATACCACCGGTACGTATTGCCCTGCCGAACCGTTCGTAAGCGCATCCCGGATGTGAGACCGCTCATTCGGCGGATACCAGCACCCCACCCACGCGTGTATGCCGAACCGGCCCCGGAGGACCGGTCGTTGGTCCCCCGACAGGCGCCGACGTCTCGGCCGCGCGTTCCCCGGCCGGGTGCGCCGCCGGGCCCCGGGACGGCGGGCCGCTCCATGGCCCGGCCCGCTTCCGGCCGGTCGCTCGGGGCCGGGCGCGGCGGGGCCCGTCGCACGTATCGGACGGCCGGTGCTGTTCCGGACCTGCCGTTCCCGGACGCGGGGTGCGGTGCGATGATGGGCCCCGCCATGTCCATTCCTGTCGCACGCGCCGGGGCCGGTGTACGGCTCCTCAGGGCCACGGTGTTCACCGCGGTCTGCGTCGCGCTGTCCGCGGCAGGACATGCCCTGGCTTCCTGCGCCACCGTCCCCTGGTGGACGCTGCTCGCCGGTTTCCTGGGAATCTTCGCGGTGATCGCGCCGCTCGCCGGGCGCGAGCGCTCGCTGCCGACCATCGCCGCCGCGCTGGCCGGCGGACAGATCGCCCTGCATGCCCTCTTCAGCTCGGGCGCACCCGCCGCGCATCCGGTCACCTCGGCCGGGGACGACTCGCTGATCCGGTTCGCGGCGAACATCGTGTGCGGCGCGGGGCCGGCCCGGCTGAACGCCGCCGAAGCCCGCCGCATCGTCACCACCGCGGGCATCGACCCGGCGTCGGTGACCGTCGGGCACCAGCACCTGGCCCCCGCGCTCGGCTCGCACCAGGACGGGCTCATCGGGCTGCTGCCCGGTCTGCCCATGCTGCTCGGCCACCTGCTGGCCGCCGTGGCGACCGGCTGGCTGCTGCGGCGCGGCGAGATCGCGCTGTCCGGGCTGGCCCGGCTCTCCGCACACGGCGCGCAGCAGGTCGCGGCCGGGGCCCGGCTGCGCGCCCTGCGCGCGGCGCTCGCACTCGTGGCCGCCCTGCGCGCCGGACTGCCCGGCTCCCCGACGTCCGGGCCGCGCATCCCCCGCACCGAGGACGACACTCCGCTCCCTGCCGTCGGGGACGCGTTGCAGCACATGGTGATCAGGCGCGGGCCGCCGCCCGCGTACGCACTCGCAGCCTGACGCGACACCCCGGCCGGCCACGCGGCCCCGCTCGCCCCCTGGGTCACCGGGCCGCCCCGGCCACTCGACGCACGCACGCCCGGCATACGGACCCCCGGTTCCTTATCGCCGACGTATGCGCGCCGCGAATGGGAAGAGGTGTCGCGACACCGGTGCGCGACCGCGCACCGGGCCACCCTTCCTCTGTGCTTCCGTGGAGTGATTCCCGTCATGAATGTTTCCCGCATCGCCCTGGCAGGCGGCATCGCCGCATCCACCGTCCTACTCCTCGCGGGCACCGCCTCCGCGCACGTGTCCGTGCAGCCGCTGGGCGAGGCCGCCAAGGGCGGCTACGCGTCGGTCAACATCAAGGTCCCGAACGAGCGCGACAACGCCTCGACGGTCAAGCTCGAAGTCAGCTTCCCGACCGACCACCCGCTGGCCTCGGTCACGCCGCAGGCCGTGCCGGGCTGGGACATCGAGGTCACCAAGAGCAAGCTGGCCAAGCCGCTCGACATGCACGGCAAGAAGATCGACGAGGCCGTCTCCAAGGTCACCTGGACCGCCAAGGGCGACAAGGACGAGGCCGGTATCCGTCCGGGCTACTTCCAGCAGTTCCCGCTGTCCATCGGCCAGCTCCCCGAGGACGCCGATCAGCTCGTGTTCAAGGCCGTCCAGACGTACGACAACAAGGAAGTCGTCCGCTGGATCGAGGAACAGAAGGAGGGCGCCGCCGAGCCGGAGAGTCCGGCACCGGTCCTCGACCTGACCGCGCCGGCCGACGGCGGCCACGGCGCGGGCGCCGACGACAAGAACGGTACCGGGTCCGCGCACGAGTCGGACGAGCGCACGACGGCCTCCGCCGAGGCGTCCGACGCGTCGAACAGCGACACCACGGCCCGCGTCCTCGGCATCGTCGGGATCGTCGTCGGTGCCGCAGGGGTGGCCTTCGGTGTCCTCGCGGGCCGTCGCCGCAACGCCTGACCGGGCAAACCGTCCGGTGCCGGTTCCCACGGTTCCCGGGTGCAGCGGCACCCGGGGCCTCCGGTCCACGGTGCCGCGACGCCCGCCCGGGTCCCGCGGTGACGCGGCGTCCGAGCCAAGGCTCCGTGGCGCCCCCTCCGCCCACCGGTCCCCCCGATCCACCAGTCCCCCCGATCCACCAGTCCCCTCGACCTACCAACCCCATCGACCCACCAGGATTCAGTGCTCCATGCGTAAGAAAACAGTGCTGGCCGCGGCATTCGCCGCCGCGGCGGCGCTCACCCTGTCCGCCTGCGGCGGCGACGACGGCACCGCCGCCAAGCAGCCCGTGGCCGACGTCTCCGTCCCGGCCAAGACCAAGGCCGCGACGGTGCTCGACCAGCCGTTCACCAAGCCCGACCTCGTCCTCACCGACACCCACGGGAAGAAGTACGACCTCCGGGAGCAGACGAAGGGCAAGCCGACGCTGATCTACTTCGGCTACACCAACTGCCCCGACGTCTGCCCGCTCATCATGAGCAACATCTCCATCGCCAAGAAGTCCCTCCCCAAGGCCGACCAGGACAACCTCCGGGTCGTCTTCGTGACCACCGACCCGGAGCGGGACACCCCCTCCTCGCTGGGCACCTGGCTCAAGTCCCAGGACCCCTCCTTCATCGGCCTCACCGGCGATTTCCCGGCCATCCAGGCGGGTGCACGCCAGATCGGCATCGGCATCGACGCGCCGAAGAAGGAGAAGGACGGCACGGTCGTCTCGATGCACGGCTCCCAGGTCATCGCGTTCTCCCCGAAGACCGACAAGGGCTACCTGATCTACAGCGAGGACACCTCGCCCGAGGACTACACCAAGGACCTGCCCAAGATCGTCAAGGGGGAGAACCCGTGAACCGCCGTACCGCCCTCGCCGGAGCCGCCGCCCTCGCCACCGGGCTGGCACTGACACTGACGGGATGCTCGTCCGGGAACGACGAGCCCGAACTGAAGGTGACCGGCGCGTTCATGCCACAGCCGGTCGACGACATGGCGGCGGGCTTCCTCGTCGTGAAGAACAGCGGCGGCGCCTCCGACCGGCTCACCTCGGTCACCAGCCCGCTCTCGGACGACGTCTCGATGCACGAGACGAAGAACGGGGCGATGCGCATGGTGAAGTCCTTCGAGGTGCCCGCAGGCGGCCGGCTGGATCTGGAACGCGGCGGAAACCACCTCATGTTCATGAAGCTCAAGGAACAGCCCAAGCAGGGCGACAAGGTTTCTGTCGAGCTGCACTTCGAGAAGGCCGACACGATCAAGGTCGACCTTCCCGTGAAGGAGACCACCTACAACCCGAAGAAGCAGTGAGGGACTGACACGTCATGACAGCCACCGCCCCGCACTTCGGACCGTCCCCGGCCGCCTCCGCGACACGCCGCCCCCTGGCCGCGGCCGCGCTCCTCACCGCCCTCGTCGGCATGGTGTTCGGCCTGCTGCTGGGCGGCGCGGGCCCCGCGTCCGCGCACGCCGCGCTCACCGGGAGCGATCCGCAGGACGGGGCGGTGGTCGACACCGCTCCCCAGGACATCAAGCTCACCTTCTCCGAATCCGTCGCGCTCGGCGAGGACTCCATCAGGGTCCTGGACCCCGGCGGCAAACGTGCCGACACCGGCACCGCACCACGTAATCTCCGGTGCGGCTCCGCCATGGAGTACAGCGTCCCGCTGCGCTCCGGGCTGCCCGACGGCACGTACACCGTCGCCTGGCAGGCCGTGTCGGCGGACAGTCACCCCATCTCTGGCGCCTTCACGTTCTCCGTCGGAGCCCCCTCGAAGACCAACGTCGCCCTCCCCTCGAAGGAGGCGGGCGGCGGCCTCGTCGGCGCCCTCTACGACATCGCGCGCTACGTCGCGTACGCCGGTTTCATCCTGCTGGTCGGCGGCTCGGCCTTCGTGCTGGCCTGCTGGCCGCGCGGTGCGGGCGCACGCCCCCTGCAGCGCCTGGTCGTACGGGGCTGGATGACGCTCACCGTCGCCACGCTGGTCATGCTGATGCTGCGCAGCCCCTACACCGGCTCGGGGAAGCTCGCGGACGTCTTCGACCTCGACGGACTGAAGGCCGTGCTTGACACGAAGCCCGGGGCGGCGCTCGTCTCCCGGCTGCTGCTGCTCGGCGCGTCCGCCCTCTTCATCGCCGTGCTGTTCGGGGCGTACGCACGGACACAGGCGAGGCGCGCGGACGAGCACGAGCACGAGCGGAAGGACCTCACGTTCGGACTGGCCGCGGGCGGGGTGGTGATCGCCGCGGGGATCGCCGGTACCTGGTCGCTCGCCGAGCACGCCTCGGCGGGCCTCCAGCCCGGCATCGCCATGCCGGTCGACCTGCTCCATCTGCTGGCCGTCGCCGCCTGGCTGGGCGGACTGACGGCACTGCTCGTCGCGCTCTACCGGACTCCGGACATCGATGCGGCGGCGGTGGGGCGCTTCTCCCGTATCGCGTTCGGCAGCGTGCTGGTGCTCACCGCCACCGGGATCTACCAGTCCTGGCGCCAGGTCGGCAGCTGGTCCGCGCTCACCGGCACGGACTACGGACAGCTGCTGCTCGTGAAGGTGGGGCTCGTCGCCGTCATGGTCGCGATCGCCTGGAGCTCGCGCCGCTGGACCGCGCGGCTGGTCCTGGGCGGTGCCGGTGCTCATGCCGGTACGGAGCGGGAGCGACGCGACGGCGAGGACGCCGAGGCCGGTACGGAGGGGCAGCGGGACGACGACGCCACCGGGGCCGCCGTCATGGACACCGGCCCCGCTGTGACGGACAGCGGGGCCGCCCTGACGGACAGCGGTGCGGGCACCGATACCGGTGCAGGCACCGGCACCACCGACGCGGACTCCTCGGCGTCCACATCGACATCGGCACCGGCGGCCGAGGACCCTGCGCGGACCGCACAGCTCGCCCGGCAGAGGGCCGCCGTGGCCACCGCCGCGAAGAAGCGGCTCCGCGACGCCGACCCCGACCGTTCGGGGCTGCGCCGTTCGGTCCTGACAGAGGTCGGTGTCGCCGTCGCGCTCCTGGCCGTGACGACCGTGCTGACCTCGACCGAGCCGGGGCGCACCGAGGAGGAGGCCCGCAGCTCCACGACGGCGGCCGTCTCGGCGGCCGAGGGCCCGGTCACCGTGAAGCTGCCGTTCGACACGGGCGGCGAGAACGGCAAGGGGACGGTGCGCGTGGACATCGACCCCGGTCGTACCGGCACCGACGAACTCCACATCTGGATCGAGGGCCCCGGGGGCAAGGCCATGGACGTCCCCGAGTTGAAGGTCGCCTTCACCTTGGAGTCCAAGGGCATCGGCCCGCTCCCCGCCGTCCCCACCCGGTTCGCCGAGGGCCATTGGACCGCGAGCGGCGTCCAGATCCCGATGGCGGGCGACTGGAAGGTCGCGGTGACTGTGCGTACCTCGGACATCGACCAGACGACCGTCGACAAGAACGTGAAGATCGGCTGAGTGGAATCGTGAGCGTGAACAACAAGAGTGACAACGGCAGTACGACCGGTAGGAACGACAGAAACAACGGCGGAATCAACGGCAGGAGCAAGAACAGCAGCACCGACGGAACCATCGCCACCGGCGGGAACGGCGAGAGCAGCGGTCACGGCGGCCTCTCCCGGCGGCGGCTGCTGGGCGGCGTGGGCGCGACCGGTGCCGCCGGCCTGGTACTGGGGGCGGCCGGGGGTGCGACCGGCTATGCCGCCACCCGGCCCGACGCGCCGACCGCCCTGACCGCGGTCGGATCCACACAGGTGATGTTTCACGGGAAACACCAACCGGGGATCACCACTCCGCTTCAGGCATGCGGCCATCTCCTCGCCTTCGACCTGGCGCCCGGTGCAGGCCGCAAGGAAGCGGCCGCCCTGATGCGCCGCTGGTCGGACGTGGCTCGACGCCTCATGGCCGGTGAACCAGCGGACGGCGGTGCGGCGGACGGCACGACCCACGACACCGGTATCTCCCTGGACGCCGGACCGTCGTCGCTGACCATCACCTTCGGTTTCGGGCGCACCTTCTTCGACCGCGCCGGCCTGGTCGACCGCCGCCCGCCGGGGCTCGACCCGCTGCCGCCGTTCTCCAACGACCGCATCGACCCCAAGCAGTCCGACGGCGACCTCTGGGTGCAGATCGGGGCCGACGACGCGCTCGTCGCCTTCCACGCACTGCGCGCCGTGCAGAAGGAAGCCGCCGGATCCACCCGGCTCCGCTGGCAGATGAACGGCTTCAACCGCACTCCGGGTGCCACCGCACGGCCGATGACCGCCCGCAACCTGATGGGCCAGATCGACGGCACCGGCAATCCCAAGCCCGCCGACGACGACTTCGACCAGCGCATCTTCGTCCCGGCGACGGGGACGGACGCCCGGCACGACTGGCTGGCAGGCGGTTCGTACGCGGTCGTGCGCCGGATCAGGATGCTGCTCGACGACTGGGAGAAACTCTCGGTGGAACGGCAGGAACGGGTCATAGGGCGGCGCAAGACGGACGGCTCCCCGCTCAGCGGCGGCTCCGAGACCACGCCCATGAACCTCGACAAGGCCGGTCCGGACGGCAAGCTCCTGATTCCGGACAACGCGCACTCCCGGATCTCCTCCCCCCAGAAGAACAGTGGCGCGGCCATGCTGAGGCGCCCGTTCTCCTACCACGACGGCATCGCGCCGGACGGGACTCCGGATGCCGGACTGCTGTTCATCTGCTGGCAGGCGGATCCACTGCGCGGGTTCGTACCGGTGCAGCGCAAGCTGGACCGGGGAGACGCCCTGTCGCCCTTCATCCGGCACGAGGCCAGCGGCCTGTTCGCGGTACCGGGCGGGGCGGCGGACGGCGAGTACGTGGGGCAGCGGCTTCTGGATTCCTGAAACCCCGGCTGGACTCCCGAAACCCCGGCGCGAAGCCGCCGGAAGCCCTCGGACCGACCACACGAGGGCTTTTGCCGCCCCGCGGGAGCTCGTGGCCGACGCCGTCGAGGTGCGGGTCCGGGCGGTGCGACGGGAGCGGACGTCTCCGGGAGGGGCACTAGGGTGACGGTATGTCCGCCACGCGCTACGCCTATCTCGGCCCCGAAGGCACCTTCACCGAGGTCGCCCTCCGTACGCTCCCGGAAGCCGCCACCCGCGAACTCGTACCGATGGTCTCCGTCCCGGCGGCCCTGGACGCGGTGCGCAGCGGATCCGCCGCCGCGGCGCTCGTGCCGATCGAGAACTCGGTCGAGGGCGGCATCACCACGACGCTCGACGAGCTGGCCACCGGCGAGCCGCTGATGATCTACCGCGAGGTGCTGCTCTCCATCAGCTTCGCGCTGCTGGTGCGGCCCGGGACCCAGCTGTCCGACATCAAGTCGGTCACCGCGCATCCGGCCGCGCAGCCGCAGGTGCGCAACTGGATGGCCGCCCATCTCCCGGACGCCGTGTGGGAATCCGCGGCGTCCAATGCGGACGGCGCCCGGCTGGTGCAGGAGGGGCGGTACGACGCCGCCTTCGCCGGCGAGTTCGCGGCGGCGACGTACGGCTTGGAGCCGCTGGTCACCGAGATCCACGACGCGGAGAACGCGCAGACCCGCTTCGTCCTGGTGGGCCGCCCGGCCCGGCCCGCCGCGCCGACGGGTGCGGACAAGACGTCGGTGGTCATCTGGTTGGGCGAGGACCAGCCCGGTGCCTTGCTCGAACTGCTCCAGGAGTTCGCGGTACGCGGAGTGAACCTGATGCTGATCCAGTCGCGGCCGACGGGCGCGGGCATCGGCAACTACTGCTTCGCGGTGGACGCCGAGGGGCACATCGCGGACCGGCGGGTCGGCGAGGCGTTGATGGGCCTGAAGCGGATCTGTCCGAACGTACGGTTCCTCGGCTCGTATCCGCGGGCCGGGGTGGAGCCGAAGGACGTACGGCCGCTGCGGCCCGGCACGTCGGACGCGGAGTTCACCGAAGCCGCCGACTGGCTGGCCCGGAACCTGGACGGCCGGGTCTGACACCGCTCCACGACAGCCCCGGAACGGGGCGGGACCCGGACCACAGGAGTGGGGCCGGGGCCGAGGGTGAAGCCAGGAGCAGGGCCAAGCCGGGGGTGTGGGGGCAGGACCGGGAAACAGGGCCAGGCCGGGAGCCGGGGCAAGGCTGATATCACCAGCCGATTTTCGGCACCCCCGCACCACCCAGAAGTTATCCACAGGGACGGTTCTCGACCTGGGGACAAGTCGGCATCGAAATGCGGCACGATCGACATATCGCCCCGATCGACTCGGGCGCATCCACAGCCCCCGCCCCGGCCAGGTCGCCCACCACCGCCCCAATTCCGGTGATCAGCCCTGCAAAACAAGGAATCCCCACCCGAACGGGTGCCCTCAGCGGGTTTGAGAGAAGATTTTGTGCGCCACGGCATCACTTTCGGAGCGCACCCCTCCGCCATCCACAGGCCTTCCCCACAGCCTGTGGATAACTCACACAAGGGTCGACACCTGTGGACAAGGGGACCTCAACTCCCGCCCTTCACGGGGCAGATGCGTCAAGGAAGCCAGCACCCTCCGCCCCCTTTGGGGGAGTAAAATCATTTCGTTGACCGGCCGGCTCCGACGCCGAACGCAATCGGGCCCGACGCCGAATGCACAATACCCCCGCCATTTATCAATTCTCACAATTCGGGCAAAATGACACGCTCGGCAATATCGGTTCGAGCTGTGGAAGCGCGCACCGGTAGCCTGGAGGGGTGATTGACCTTCGCCTGCTCCGTGAGGACCCCGACCGTGTTCGCGCCTCCCAGCGCGCCCGTGGAGAGGACGTCGACCTCGTCGACGCCCTTCTCTCCGCCGACGAGCGGCGCAGGTCGTCCGGCGTCCGCTTTGACGAACTCCGTTCCGAGCAGAAATCGCTCGGCAAGCTCATCCCGAAGGCGAAGCCCGAGGAGCGCGCCGAGCTGCTCAAGCGTGCCGAACAGCTGAAGGCCGACGTCAAGGCGGCCGACGCGGCACAGGACGAGGCGGACGCCGAGGCCAGGAGCCTGATGCTCAAGCTCGGCAACATCGTTCACGAGGACGTGCCGGTCGGCGGCGAGGAGGACTTCGTCGTCCTGGAGACCCACGGCACGATCCGTGACTTCGGGGCCGAGGGCTTCGAGCCCAGGGACCACCTGGCGCTCGGCGAGATGCTGGGTGCCATCGACATGGAGCGCGGCGCCAAGGTCTCGGGATCGCGCTTCTACTACCTGACGGGCATCGGCGCGCTGCTGGAGCTCGCCCTCGTCAACGCGGCGATCGCGCAGGCCACCGAGGCCGGCTTCGTCCCGATGCTGACGCCCGCGCTGGTCCGCCCGCGCGCCATGGAGGGCACCGGCTTCCTCGGCCAGGCCGCGGAGAACGTGTACCACCTGGAGAAGGACGACTTCTACCTGGTCGGCACCTCCGAGGTCCCGCTCGCCGCGTACCACATGGACGAGATCATCGAGGCCGACAAGCTGCCGCTGCGGTACGCGGGCTTCTCGCCGTGCTACCGCCGCGAGGCCGGCACGTACGGCAAGGACACCCGCGGCATCTTCCGCGTCCACCAGTTCGACAAGGTGGAAATGTTCTCGTACGTCGACCCCGCGGACGCCGAGGCCGAGCACCGCAGGCTCCTCGACTGGGAGAAGCAGTGGCTCACCGCCCTTGAGCTGCCGTTCCAGGTGATCGACGTCGCCACCGGCGATCTGGGCGCCTCGGCCGCCCGCAAGTTCGACTGCGAGGCGTGGATCCCGACCCAGGGCAAGTACCGCGAGCTGACGTCCGCGTCGAACTGCAACAGCTTCCAGGCGCGCCGTCTGTCCGTCCGGATGCGCGACACCCGCGACGGCAAGAAGGTCCTCCAGCCGCTGGCCACGCTGAACGGCACGCTCTGCGCCGTGCCGCGCACGATCGTGGCGCTCCTGGAGAACCACCAGCTGGCCGACGGTTCGGTACGGGTCCCCGAGGTCCTCCGGCCGTACCTGGGCGGGCGCGAGGTGCTGGAACCGGTCGCCAAGTGACCTTTCCGTACAAACTCGTCGCGACCGACCTCGACGGCACGCTGCTGCGCAATGACGAGACGGTCTCCGAACGCACCCGTGCGGCGCTGACCGGTGCCGCCGCGGCCGGTGCCGCACACATCATCGTCACCGGCCGCGGTGTGCCGTGGACCCGGCACATCCTGGACGACCTCGGCTACGAGGGCCTCGCCGTCTGTGGCCAGGGAGCGCAGGTCTACCACGCGGGCGAGCACAGGCTGCTGACCTCGCTGACGCTGGACCGGCAGCTCGCCGGGCTCGCGCTGTCCAAGGTCGAGGCCGAGGTCGGCCCGCTGGCACTGGCGGCGAGCCGCGACGGACTCGACGGCGAGGTGGTGATCGGCCCCGGCTACCGCGTCCAGGACGGGCCGCTGCCGTCCGTCGTGGCGCAGGACCCGGCCGAGCTGTGGGCCGCCCCGTTGAACAAGGTCTACATCCAGCACCTGGAGCTGGACGACAACGCGCTGACGAAGGCCGCGCGAGCAGCCGTCGGCAATCTGGTGGACGTGGTCATGGCCGGTCCGGGCACGGTGGAGATCCTCCCGCTGGGGCTGAGCAAGGCGACCGGGCTCTCGCTCGCCGCACGCCGCCTGGGCGTGAAGGCCGCGGACACGCTGGCCTTCGGCGACATGCCGAACGACATCCCGATGTTCGCCTGGGCGCGGCACGGTGTGGCCAT
Organism: Streptomyces sp. NPDC001750; assembly: GCF_042892615.1. Lineage (NCBI taxonomy): Bacteria > Bacillati > Actinomycetota > Actinomycetes > Kitasatosporales > Streptomycetaceae > Streptomyces > Streptomyces sp. NPDC001750. The sequence goes on from NZ_JBIAUE010000010.1 coordinate 193,199, forward strand.
GGCCAACGCGCACGAGGACCTGAAGGCCGTGGCCCAGGAGATCACGGCGTCCAACGAGGACGACGGCATCGCCGCGGTTCTGGAGCGCCTGCTCTAGGCCGAGTCCTCGAACAGGCGGTGTTCGGCCCCGGGCGCCGGCCCGGGGCCGCTCGCCGTACGGGGGCCGGGCACGGGTGAGCCGGTCGTACGTGCATCGCCCCCGCGTCCGGTCGTACACCGCCTCTCCCGTGCGAGGACGGTACGCGTACAGAAGCCGGAGGCGAACCGGCACGGCCCCGGGCCCCGAGCAGCGGGCAGCGGGCAGCGGGCAGCGGGCAGCGGGGAACATCTGCCGCAGCCGTATCGGTGTCCACACTGCGGACGAGCTCGGCGGAGGATGCGCGGATCGAACGCGCGCGGGGTTTCACGGCCCCGACGACGGCTTACGACCTCGCCCACGATTGGCGGTGGGAGAAGGAGCGGTGTCTGGGGCCTTCGAATCCAAGGCGGAGGTCCCGGACGCTGCGATGCCGCTGACAATCGTGGACGAGGTCGTTAGCAATCCGCTGCCTTACCTCGGCCAATCCTCCGGGAGGGCGGCCGCGCGCGAAGGCGCGAAGAAGCCGCCCCGGGCATCCTGCCCCGATCGGCACGGCGGAGTCGTCGGTGACTACTCCGGCGCCGTCTCGGGGCCGCCCTGATGGGAACTCGACGGACTCGGACTGTCGGTCATCGTCGTGCTCCGCTCCCGGTCTGTGGCGTACGCGCGGGCGTACGGCTGGCGTTGGGCGCGCGCACCGTGCCGGGGCTCGGGCCCGCAGGGCCCGGTCCGGCACGCGCCGCACCAACTACTGTGCCGGGGACTGCCCTTGCGCGCCACTCGATTTCGGGCAACGCCGAAGGGCCGTGAACGGCCCGCAGGTCAGCGCTGCCTGCCCCTGCGGTTCAACTCCTTCAGGCTGCGGGCGAGATCGTCCATCCTGCCGTCGATCCGCACGACGTTCTCGGACAGATGCCCCAGCCGCACGCTCATGGCGCCGACTGCCCGATGGGTGAGCTCCAGTCTCCGGTCGAGGCTGTCGAGCCGGTGCGACATCCGGAGCAGGGCGGCTTCTGTGGGCATGGTCATGCCTTCCGATCGCGGAACCGGTGATGGACAGCCCTGTCCCGGGCCTGAGGGCGGAGGACGCTCACGGTTGCCACTCACTCGACGACCGCCCCGGCGAGCACTCCCCGCCGGCATCGGCAATACCCGGTTCACGAACGCTACGACGCCACGGATCCCAGTTGCCTCCACGCACCTCCTATAACGACCGACAACCGTACGCTTACGGGCACTTGTGTCCGAAACGCGTCAACCCTCGCCCATCGGGCGAGGGTTGACAAGGACGACAGGGGGCCGAGGCACCGGGAGAGGGAAGAGGGAAAGGCGCCCGGCTCAAGTCGCATTCACGGGCTCCCGGCACTCACAGAGTCCGGTCGCACCGGACGCCCTCTCCTCACTGCCCTCACGCCCTCACGCCCTCACGCCCTCACGGCGCAGCCTGCGTGCCGTGACCCGACCGACAGGTATCGGGCGGCTCCACGCACCACCGCCCTCACTGACCGGGCGGCTCCACCCGCCCCGGCCCCCGCTCACCGGGCAGGCTCGGCCCTTCGTGGGCCCACGCCCGCTCCTCCCCGACCGGCTCACTCCTCCCCGGCCAGCTTCAGTGTGCGCAGCTTCTGACCGGCGTACCAGGTCGCAGCCACCGTGACCGCGACCAGCAGGACGGTCGCGACCGGCAGCCCGACGTCGGAAGTGATCGCACCGTCGCCGCCGACCTTCTCGGCCACCGCGAGGGACCACTGCTGCACGCTGAGCGTGCGCGCCCCCGGCACCAGCGAGCCGAACAGGGCCTCCCACACCAGCGCGTAGACGAGGCCGAAGACCACCGCGTGCCGGCTGACCGTGCCCAGCAGCAGGAACAGCGAGCTGTACGCGATCGAGGCGACCAGCGCCGCGACGGTGTACGCCACCGCGATCTGCTGGCCGTTGCCATTGAGAATCAGGCCGGCGATCAATGTGGGCAGTGCGGAGAAGACCATGGTGACGGCGATGGACACGATCAGCTTGGTGGAGATGATCGTCGGCCGTTTCACCGGCTTGGCCAGCAGGTAGACGATCGATCCGTCGTCGATCTCGGGACCGATGGCTCCGGTTCCGGCGATCACGCCGATCAGCGGCACCATCGTGGCGATGGCGAAGCCTCCCAGCACGTCCGACGCGATCTGGTCGTCGGCTCCGGCGAACATCCGTACCGCCACGGCGATGGCCACCAGCAGGACCGGCAGGACGAAGAGGATGGCGGCCCGGCGTCGGCCGAGCAGGGCCCGGTAGGTGAGCCGGGCGACTGTGGGGTCGTACATGACGATTCACAGCTCCTTTCAGGCCACTACTCAGGCCGCTACGAGATAGGAGAAGACCGATTCGAGGGACTCGTCGGACGGCGAGACGGTCAGGAGGCGGATTCCGTGCTCGCGTGCCACCTTCGGCAGCAGTTCGGTGAAGCGCCCGAAGTCGACCGCCTGGATGCGCAGGGCCCGCTCGCCCAGGTCCACCTCGATACCGGCCGTCGACGGATCGGCGATGAGCGCGGCGGCGAGGGCGCGGTCGTCGCTGGAGCGGACGAGGTAGCGGTGGGGGCGGTCCGTCATCAGCCTGCGGATCTTCCGGAAGTCACCGGATGCCGCGTGCCGTCCCGCCACGATCACCTCGATGTGCGAGGCGAGTTGCTCGACCTCTTCGAGGATGTGGGAGGAGAAGAGCACGGTACGTCCCTCGGCCCCCATCAACCGCAACAGCTCCATCAGCTGCATCCGCTGACGCGGGTCCATCCCGTTGAACGGTTCGTCGAGGAGCAGCACCGACGGCTCGTGGACCAGGGCGGACGCCATCTTCACTCGTTGGCGCATGCCCTTGCTGTACGTGGAGATCTTCCGGTCCTGCGCGTACTCCATCTCGACCGTGGCCAGCGCCCGACGCGCCTCTGCGTCGCCGAGGCCCTGGAGTTCCGCGTTGGCGACGACGAACTCGCGGCCGGTCAGGAAGTCGTACATCGCCTCCCGCTCCGGGACGATGCCGATCTCCTTGTACACCGCCTCGTTCCGCCAGATCGCCCGTCCGTCGAGCGTGACGGTGCCCGTGGACGGGGCGAGGAAGCCGGCCATCATGTTGATCAGCGTGGACTTGCCCGCGCCATTGGGCCCGAGCAGCCCGGTGACGCCCGGCCCCACCGTCATGCTCACGTCGTTGACGGCGACCACGTTGCCGAACCAGCGCGAGGTGTGGTCGATCTCGATGGTGGTCACAGCCCGACCCTCCGGTAGCGGCGCATCAGGACGGCGTACGAGCCGGCGACGAGCGCGAGAACAGCGAACAGATAGACCGCGCCGACACCGACCCCGGGGACCGCCCCGCCGGGGAAGGGTGAACTGGCGCCGAGGAACGCGGCCTGCACGCCCCCGATCAGCGTGATCGGGGAGAACAGCCCCAGCCACTCGACGGCGCCCTCGGAACCCGTCTGCCAGGCGATGGCCTGCACCGTGGAGACCGCGCCGTAGGAGATGGTCAGCACGGCGATCACCGCGGCGACACCGAAGCCGCGGCGCGGCGTCAGTGCCGCCATCACCAGCCCCAGTCCGGCGAAGAGCACAGAGAGCAGCGTCACCGACAGCATCCCCTGTCCGAATCCCTTGGTCTGCTCGACGAAGTCGAACTTCCCCAGCAGCGCGCCCGCGTAGAGGATCACGAGTGGCGCCCCGGTGAGGATGAGCAGCGCGGACGCCATGGCAGCCAGTTTGGCGACGACGTAGTCGACGCGCTCGATCGGTCGGGAGAAGTACAGCGGAACACTTCTGAAACGCAGATCTCTGGAAACCGACTGCGGCGCCTGGGCGGCTACGAACAGACCGATGACGGCCTGCATGTAGATCGCGAAGGACGTGTACTTGATCTGCAGCGCCGTGCTGCCCGGAATGGAGATGGAGACGGCGACGATGATCGCCGCGACCACGCACATCACGCCGAGGAGAAGCATCGGCAGCACCTTGGACTTGGCGGAACGTCCCAGTCCGAAGGCGCCCCGCAGGGACTGCGAGTACAGCGAGCGGCACGCATAGCCGCGGCCGAGCCGGGGACCGTCGTAGGAGCGGTACCCGATGTTGTGGATACGGGAGGTGTCGCTCCCGCTCACGGCTCCGGTCTGTGTGCTCGTCACGGCCGATCCCCCTCTGCTGCAAGGCCCTTCCGGTCCGCGGCCGCGGCGGGCCCGGACGCGGGCTCGGCGGGCGTCGGCACGGCCGCGGTACCTCCCGCGGCCCCAGCGGCGGCGCCGGACCGGGGCTCCTCCTCGGTGCGGAAGACCTCGGCGATGTGGTGGCGCCGCTGTTCCATCCGTACGAGGCCGAGCCCGAGCGCGGCGACGCTGTCGCGCACGATGTCGTACGTCTCCTCGCCGGTGGCCTCGACCAGCAGGATGTGGCCCGCGCCGGGCAGCCCCTGCCCGTCCAGACCGTCCTGGCCCACGAGACCGACGCCGGCCCGGACGAGGGCCCGGCGCAGCGCGGCCGTGCCGTCCGGATAGGTGTCGCTGTCGGTGACCTCGACCGCGAGGGTCGTGGTGGTCTGAGTGAAGTCGCTGGTGGAGCTGGACCGCAGCAGGGTGCCGCCGTCGATGACGACGACGTGGTCACAGGTGCGTTCCAGCTCGCCCAGGAGATGCGAGGTGACCAGGACCGAGATGCCGAAATCGGTGTGGACGCGGCGGATCAGCCCGAGCATCTCGTCGCGGCCGACCGGGTCCAGACCGTTGGTGGGCTCGTCGAGCAGGACCAGCCGGGGGTCGTGCACGAGTGCCTGGGCCAGCTTCACTCGCTGCTTCATGCCCGTCGAGTAGCCGCCGATGGGGCGGTAGCGCTCCTCGTACAGGCCGACGTGGCGCAGGGTGTCCGCCGTGCGCTCACGCGCGGCGGTGGGCGGCAGACCGGACATCCGCGCCATGTGGACGACGAACTCGGTGGCCGAGACGTCCGGCGGCAGGCAGTCGTGCTCGGGCATGTACCCGACCCGCTCCCGGATGGCGGCGCCGTCGGTGGCGACATCGAGACCGAGCACCGTGGCCCGGCCCTCGGTGGCGGGGGACAGACCCAGCAGGATCTTGATCAATGTGGATTTACCGGCTCCGTTGGAACCCACCAGGCCGGTCACGCCGGGTCCGATGTCCAGGGAGAGCCGGTCGAGCGCGGTCACCCGTGGGAACCGCTTGCTCAGGCTTTCGGTCGCGATGACAGTCACGGCTCCGACGGTAGTGGCGCGGGCCACACCACACATCAGCCCTGGGGTTGGACAGCGCCTCAGACTCCAGGTGTACGGGCCCGTAGGGGGTCCACCGCCCGGAGGGGGATCCGGCGCTGTGACGAGCGAGCGCCCGCGGTTTTCCACAGGTCGCGGCACACCCCTTGACGTAGCCGCGGGACATTGTCACATTCATCAGTGTCACGTTACGGACACGTACCGCACACGGCAGGGGACGGACGGTGGCATGGCTTCGGCAGTGAAGGACGAACGAGCCCCGGAACTGCGGGGGTTCGCGGAGGTGCAGCGTCTCGCGTATGCCTGCGCCGAGGCGGTCGCCGGACGACTCGTGCCGGGAGTGACCGAGCGCGAGGCGGCCAGGATGCAGCGCGACTGGCTGCGCGAGCGCGGGGTCCGGGACTGGTTCCACCTCCCGTTCGCCTGGTTCGGGGACCGGACGGCGTTCGCCGGTTTCAAGGTGCCCCTGCAGTTCTTCCCGACCGACCGGCAGCTGGAGCCGGGGATGCCGTTCATCCTCGACATGGCCCCGGTGCACAAGGGGTTCACGGCGGACATCGGGTATTCCGGCTGTCTCGGGCCCAACCCCCTGCACGACAAGCTCCTCGCCGATCTGGAGGCACACCGCGAGCTGATCCTGCGCGAGGTGCGGGAGCGGCGTCCGCTGCGCGAGATCTACGAGGACGTCGACCGGCTGATGGTCAAGCAGGGGTACGCCAACCGGCATCGCGCGTATCCGTTCGGCGTCATCGCCCACAAGATCGACCGCGTTCCCGAACGCCGTTGGTCACCGCATGTGTTCGGCTTCGGCGCCCAGTCCCTCAAGGGGCTGCTGAGCGACGCGCTGCACGGCCACCGGGAGGGCTGGTCGCCGCTGTGGAGCCCGTACCGCTTCTCCGACCACCCGCCGCGGCCGGGGCTGTGGGCGGTCGAGCCCCACCTCGGATTCCGGGGTACGGGCGCCAAGTTCGAGGAGATCCTGGTGGTCACCGACTCCAACGATCCCGAACAGAGCGCCTTCTGGCTGGACGACGATCTGCCGCATGTGCGGCGCTGGGCCGAGGAGAGGGTGGCGGCATGAGTCCGCAGGGTCTGACGGAGGCACGGGAGCGCCGGGTCCGCACGGGCGGAATCGAGCTGTGCGTGGCCGAGTTGGGCGACGAGAAGCGGCCGACGATCGTCCTCGTCCACGGCTATCCGGACAGCAAGGAGGTCTGGGCGGATGTGGCGCGACAGCTGGCCGAACAGTGGCACGTGGTGCTGTACGACGTGCGCGGTCACGGCCGGTCCACCGCGCCCAGGCCGCTGCGCGGCGGCTTCACCCTGGAGAAGCTGACCGACGACTTCCTGGCCGTCGTCGACGCGGTGAGCCCGGACCGTCCGGTCCATCTGGTCGGGCACGACTGGGGTTCGGTCCAGTCCTGGGAGTTCGTCACGGTCAAGCGCACCGAGGGCCGGATCGCCTCGTTCACCTCGATGTCCGGGCCCTCACTGGACCACTTCGGGCACTGGATCAAACAACGCATGACGCGGCCCACCCCGCGCCGGGTCGGACAGTTGCTCGGCCAAGGCGCCAAGTCCTGGTACGTCTACCTGCTGCACACCCCGGTCCTGCCCGAACTCGCCTGGCGCGGTCCGCTCGGCAAACGGTGGCCGGAACTCCTGCGACGGCTGGAGAAGGTGCCCACGGACGGCTACCCGACGCCCTCCCTGCCCGATGACGCGTCGCACGGCACCTGGCTCTACCGCGACAACGTGCGGGCCCGGCTGCGCCGGCCCCGCACCGACGCCTACGCGCACGTGCCGGTCCAATTGATCACGCCGACCGGTGACGTCTTCCTCTCGGAGAAGCTGTACGACCGACTGGAGCTGTGGGCACCGCAGTTGCTCCGCCGCACGCTGCCGGCCAAGCACTGGGTGCCGCGCACCCGGCCGGACCGTCTCGCCTCCTGGATCAGCGAGTTCGTCGCCGCCAACGAGGCGTCGCGGGAGAGCGGCCGGCCGGTGCGCGACACCGAGCCGACCGGGGCGTACGCGGACCGGTTCGCCGGGCAGCTGGTCCTGGTCACGGGCGCGGCCGGTGGTATCGGCCGGGCCACCGCGTTCGCCTTCGCCGAGGCGGGTGCCCGAGTGGTGGCCGTGGACCGGGACGCGGAGGGGGCGGCCAGGACGGCCGAGATGGCCCGGCTGATCGGATCCCCCGCCGCCTGGGGCGAAGCGGTCGACGTCAGTGACGAGCAGGCGATGGAGAAGCTCGCCGACAAGGTCGCCGCCGAGTACGGCATCGTCGACGTCCTGGTCAACAACGCCGGGATCGGCCTGTCCGGTTCCTTCCTGGAGACCACGAGCGAGGACTGGAGGAACGTCCTCGACGTCAATCTGTGGGGCGTCATCCACGGCTGTCGGATCTTCGGCAGACAGATGGCCGAGCGCGGCCAGGGCGGCCACATCGTCAACACCGCTTCCGCCGCCGCCTATCAGCCCTCCCGCGCCCTGCCCGCGTACAGCACCTCCAAGGCAGCCGTGCTGATGCTCAGCGAATGCCTGCGGGCCGAGTTCGCCGACCGGTCGATCGGGGTCAGCGCGATCTGCCCCGGCATCGTCAACACCGGCATCACCGCCACCGCGCGCTTCGCCGGTGCCGACACCGCGGAGGAGACACGGCTGCGCAAGCGGGCCGTCCGGCTGTACAGGCTGCGCAACTATCCCCCGGAGCGGGTTGCCGACGCCGTCCTCAGGGCCGTGGTGCGCAACCAGGCCCTCGTGCCGGTAACGCCGGAGGCCCGCGGCGCCCGGCTCCTGGCCCGCTTCAGTCCCGGCGCGCTGCGCGGGATCGCCCGTCTGAAGCCGCCGCTGTGACCGGCGCCGGGCAGTCGCCGTCCGCGGCGGCGGAGCGGTCCGCCGCCGAGTACCGGATCGAGGACCTGGCCCATGCCAGCGGAACCACGGTCCGCACGATCCGCGCCTACCAGGACCGCGGACTGCTGCCGACGCCGGAGCGGCGCGGCCGGGCCAATGTGTACCGGGACAGCCACCTGACCCGGCTCCGGCAGATCGCGGACCTGCTGGATCGCGGTTACACCCTGGCCAGCATCAAGGAGCTGCTGGACGCCTGGGACGCCGGCCGCGGTCTGGGCGGTGTGCTCGGTCTCGTCGCCGAGGTGCACGGCCCCTGGACGGACGAACGAGCCGGCCGGATCACGCGGGCCGAGCTGAACTCCCTGCTCGGCGGCAGCCCGGACGACGAGGCGGTCGCCGAGGCGGTGGACCTCGGCGTGCTGGAGCGCGTCCCGGGCCGGGACGACGAATTCCTGGTTCCCAGTCCGCAGGAACTCGCTGTGGCGCTGGAGTTGCACGCGGCCGGTGTTCCACTGCGCGCGATCTCTGCACATCTGCGGGAACTTCGAGGACAGGTGGAGGAAATAGCGGCGCGTTTCCTGGAGTTCACCGATGAACACGTCTTCGCGCGCTACCTCGGCCATCATCCGCCCACGGAGGCGGACGCGGCGGATGCCGCCGCCGTGGTGCGCAGACTTCGCCCACTCGCCCAGCAGACGGTGGACGCGGAACTCGCCCGGGTCATGCGGACGTTCGCCACGCTCCACCTGCGTCATCACCTGAGCACGCACGCGGCACCCGCCCCCGGTTCCTCAGCTCCCGAAACGACGCCGGTACCCGTTCCCAGGGAGACAATCCGCCGTGTTCGGCAACTGGTTGGTACGGACAACGTGTCCGCATTCGTCACGGCAGCCACCGAACGAGAGGTACAGGCAAGAACATTGGACACACTCACCTCATCCGGGCTTAGAACAGGGCGAGTTGACCAAGTCACCTGATTTGCCAGCCGACTTGCCCAGGTTACCGCCAACGATCCTCTGGATAAGTCGAGTTGGCTGTGGATCAAACCTGGGAGGAAAAATTATCGAAGCAAATAAAATTGCTTCGGTGAATCACTATGAAAAGCGGATGCGCCCCGGAAACAGCCCGGGCAGGCTGAGGACATGGACGAAAAACGCACCGTGAAGGTGTCCAAATACCTCTCGAAACACCTGCGACATCGACCGGAGCGAATCGGGATCACGCTCGACGCCCACGGATGGGTGCCGATCGACGAGCTGCTGCGCGCCACGGCGCGCCAGGGCTTCTCCCTCACCCGTGCCGAGCTCGATCATGTCGTGGCCGTCAACGACAAGCAGCGCTTCGCCGTCGAGAACGGTCGCATCCGCGCCAGCCAGGGCCACACCGTCCCCGTGGACCTCGGCCTGCCGCCGTGCGATCCGCCCGCGTACCTCTACCACGGCACCGTGGGCCGTGTGCTGGACGCGATCCGCAGCGAGGGCCTGCGCCCCATGGACCGCACACACGTCCATCTCTCGCCCGACCGCGAGACGGCGACCGGAGTCGGAGCACGTCGCGGCCGTCCGGTCGTCCTGTCGGTGGACGCCGGCGCGATGCACCGTGCGGGCCACACCTTCTACGTCAGCGCCAACGGCGTCTGGCTCACCGCCGCCGTGCCGCCCTCGTTCCTGCGCCTGCGTGGCTGAACCCGCGGGGCGTCGCCCTCGTCGTGGGCGAGCCGGACGACGAGGAACACGGGCCCCGGAGGCGTCGGGAAACCGTCCCCGGGGCAGGGCGGACGAGTGCGGGCACTGCCGTTCGTCCCCGCCGTTCGGCAACGTAAGGCCGACGGAGAGTCGCAGATCAGCCGAGCTGCGCCACGCCCTCGGTGGCGATGCGCTCGAAGACCTTCTCGTCCGCGGCGAAGTCGGAGTCGGGAATCGGCCAGTGGATCACGATCTCGGTGAAGCCGAGGTCGCGGTGGCGCCCCGCGAAGTCCACGAAGGCGTCCACGGACTCCAGCGGGCGGCCCCGGTCCGGGGTGAAGCCGGTCAGCAGAACCTTGTCGAGCTCGGCCACGTCCCGGCCGGCCTCCGCGCACGCCTTGCCCAGCTTCTCGGCCTGCACGCGCAGGGCCTCCACCGACTGCTCCGGGGTCCCTTCCTCGTACAGCTGCGGATCGCCGGTCGTCACCCACGCCTGGCCGTACCGCGCCGCGAGCCTCAGCCCGCGCGGCCCGGTCGCGGCGACCGCGAACGGGAGCCGGGGGCGCTGGACGCAGCCGGGGATGGTGCGGGCCTCGTGCGCGGAGTAGTGCGTGCCCCGGTGGGTGACCGCGTCCTCGGTGAGCAGCCGGTCGAGCAGAGGGAGGAACTCGCCGAACCGGTCCGCGCGCTCTTTCGGCGTCCACGCCTCCTGCCCGAGTGCGGTGGCGTCGAAGCCGCTGCCGCCGGCCCCGATGCCGAGCGTGATCCGGCCGCCGGAGATGTCGTCGAGCGAGATCAGCTCCTTGGCCAGGGTCACCGGATGCCTGAAGTTGGGCGAGGTGACGAGGGTGCCCAGGCGCAGCCGCGTGGTGGCCGTGGCGGCGGCGGTGAGGGTGGGCAGGGCACCGAACCACGGACCGTCCCGGAAGGACCGCCAGGACAGGTGGTCATAGGTGTACGCGGCGTGGAAGCCGAGTTCCTCCGCGCGCAGCCACTTGGCGCGGCCGGCCGCGTGCCAGCGGTCGACGGGCAGGATCACGGTGCTCAGGCGCAGGCTCATGCCCCCGAGCCTACGTCCGTCCAGCGGACAGCCGGCATCTCGTTGCGGGCGCTCGTTGTGGCCGGGTCCTGATGAGTCCGAGGTGCTTCGGCTCGAACAGCCAGAGGTGAAAGGCCGGCACAAGGTCGTCATGCGCAAGTTCGAGGTCCATGCGGAGATCACGGACGCGCTGATTCGCTTGAGCTCCGGGAACTCCCTGCCCGAGGACAGACGCCTGCTGGGGCACGAGCCAGCCGCGCTCACCTGTCTTCGGACAACCCCGGAGCGACCTACCAGGCGCATCGGGTCGCCATCGGAGCGCACCATTGGCACGATTCCTTACCACCGACGAGCGGGAAGGCATTTGGGGGTGAGTGGTAATGGCCGGACTCGTCTACTTCCGGAAGATCTCCGAGGACGCGGAACTGGTCCGCTACGAGTTCGGGGACGATCCGGACAGCTTTGCGCGACACCTGACCATGGACAAGGAATCCCGCACGTCGTCGGCCGGATGGACTACTCGTACCTTCAGGCCTCCCGGAAGATCAACGCGATGCACGAGGAGCGCGGTCGGTGGCCGGACCGCGGCATGAGCGTGAGTTGACCGGCCTCGGTCATGTCTTCAGTCCGGTCCCTCATCGACCAGGGTGCTGCCGCCGTCCGGGCCGTGGCGGAACGAGCGGATGACGCCGAGGTCACAGGTCGGGCTGCGATGGATGAACAGGGTTTGACCGAGGTGAACGAGCGTGCCGAGGCGGAGCCGCTCGGTGGCCGTCGCGGCGGTGGTGAGGGTGGGCACCGCACCGAACCACGGGCCGTCCCGGAAGGACCGCCAGGACAGGTGCCCGGCGGCCTCCCCTGGCAGCGATTGACATATGCCTCAAGCATGTTCCCGGGTCAGGAGTGCGCATCCTCATATGTGCGCCCCTGCGCACGGCCGTGCACCCCCGTACGCGAGAATGGGCGGGTGACCTCAGCTATCGACATGCCTTCGCCTGCCGTCCCCCGGCTGATCGCCACGGACCTCGACGGCACCCTGCTGCGTGATGACAAGACCGTCTCGGAGCGCACGGTCGCCGCGCTCGCCGCCGCCGAGGAGGCCGGGATCGAGGTCTTCTTCGTCACCGGACGCCCGGCCCGCTGGATGGACGTCGTCAGCGAGCATGTGCACGGCCACGGGCTGGCGATCTGCGCGAACGGCGCCGCCGTCGCCGATCTGCACGCGGACGGCAAGCTGGTCAAGGTCCGCCCGCTGGGGCGCGACATCGCCCTCGACGCCGTACGCATCCTTCGTGCCGCCGCTCCCGGCACCTCCTTCGCCGTCGAGATGACCACCGGCATCCACTACGAACCGGCCTACCCGCCGCTCCACCTGGACCCGGGCGCCACCGTCGCCGTCGCCGAGAAGCTGCTTCGCGAGGAGGCGCCGGGTGCCGGTGCCCCCGTGCTGAAGCTCCTCGCCCACCATGCGGAACTGGCTCCGGACGAGTTCCTCGCCCTCGCCCGCGCCGCGGCCGGGGACCGGGCCGTCTTCACCCGGTCCAGCCCCACGGCCCTGCTGGAGGCCAGCGGGCCGGGGGTGTCGAAGGCGAGCACCCTGGCCCTGTGCTGTGCCGAGCGTGGCATCTCGCCCGCCGAGGTCGTCGCCTTCGGCGACATGCCCAACGATGTGGAGATGCTCCGTTGGGCGGGCAGGTCGTACGCGATGGGCAACGCCCACCCCGCCGCGCTCGCCGCCGCCACCGGCCGCACCGCCACCAACGGCGAGGACGGCGTCGCGATCGTCATCGAGCGGATCCTCGCCGGGCTGTGACCCTCCGGAACGGCGCCCTGACCGCACGCGACAGTGCGCTGCCGGAACCCGGCCCCGGCCGTTCCTTTCCCACGCCCGCGACCACCCATGGCCCCGGCGGTCCGGCCCGGTCCCATGACCACCACGGGCCCTCGGCGGTTCGGCTCCGTGCCCGCCGTCGTTCACGGCCTCGGTGGTCCGGCCCCGGAGTCGGTGACCGCCCGCGGCCTCGCTCAGATCGGGGCCTCCCACACCACCGTCGTCCCGCCCCCGTCCGCCCCGATACCGGGGCCGAACCAGCTCGCGCCGCCGAGCGACTCCGCCCGGCGGGCCAGGTTCCGCAGCCCGCTGCGCCGTCCGCCCTCGGGGATGCCCCCACCGTCGTCGGCGACCGACAGACGCACCGCGTCCCTCCCGTCGGGCAGCGTGGCGGTCGCGTCGACGACCACGTCGATCGCCGCGGCCCCGGCGTGCCGGAAGGCGTTGGACAGCGCCTCGCGCAAGGCGGCGATCAGGTTCTTCCCGGTCAGTTCGCCGACCAGCGAGTCGACCGGACCGACGAAGCGGTGCGCGGGCTTGAAGCCCAGCGGCACCGCCGCCATGTTGATCTCGCGCAGGACGCGGGTGCGCAGCCCGGACGGCGCCTCCGCCGGTTCCTGCTGCAACGCGAAGATCGCGGTGCGGATCTCCTGGATGGTCACGTCCAGTTCGTCGACCGCGCGGCCGATGCCGCTCCGCACCTCGGGCACGGCCGACGAGCGCTGGGCGTTCTCCAAGGTCATCCCGGTGGCGAACAGCCGCTGGATGACCAGGTCGTGCAGATCACGGGCGATCCGGTCACGGTCCTCGTACACCGCGAGCCGTTCCCGGTCCCGCTGGGCCTCCGCCATCATCAGCGCGAGCGCGGCCTGCGAGGCGAACTGCGTGGCGAGAGTCCGTTCGGCCCGTGTGAACGGTCGTGCGCCGCGGGCGCGGGGGGTGGCGAGCGCCCCCAGCACCCGGCCGCCGCTGTGCAAGGGCAGCAGCATGCTGGGGCCGAAGAGGTCGGCGAGCCCGGTGGTCGCTCGGGGATCGGTGGCCGAGTCGTCCACGAAGACCGCCTCGCCGGCCAGCAGCTTCGCCGCCACCGGGCTCTCCGGCCCGATGATCACCCCTAGGGGCACGCCGAGGTCGTCCGCGGAGACGGCGACGATCTCCAGCCCGCCCTCCGCGGCCGGCAGCAGCACGATCCCGGCCGCGGAGGCGGCGAGGTGCCTGGCCTGTTCGGCGACGACGGAGAGCGCCTCGTCGGCATCACCGCCGGAGAGCAGGGCGGTGGTCACGGCCACCGAACCGTCGATCCACCGCTCGCGCTGACGGGCGGCCTCGTACAGCCGGGCGTTGCCGATGGCGATTCCGGCCTCCGCGGCGAGCACCCGCACCAGGTGCAGGTCGTCGTCGCCGAACTCGCCCTCGTTCTCCTTCTCGGCCAGGTAGAGGTTCCCGAAGACCTCGCCCCGCACCCGGATCGGGACTCCGAGAAAGGTCCGTATCGGAGGGTGGCAGGGCGGGAACCCGGCGAACCTCGGATCGGCCGTCAGATCGGCGAGCCGTAGCGGAGCCGGGTCGTGGATCAGCGCTCCCAGCAGCCCCCGGTGCCCGTCGGGACGGCGTCCGATCGCACGGGCCACCTCGTCGGAGACGCCGTGGGTGACGAAATCGGCGAGCCCCGTGCCCTCCTCGTCGACGACGCCGATGGCCGCGTAGCGGCAGCGGGCGAGTTCGGCCGCCGTCTCGCAGATCCGGTCGAGGGTGGAATGCAACTCCAGGCCTGTGCCGACGAAGCGCATGGCTTCCAGCAGTTCCGGTACGCGGGCGGCGCGTTCGGCGGACAGGCCCCGCAGGCCGCAGGGCGCCTCGGTCGCTGCTTCGAGTGGGTCCTTCGGGTCCTGCTGAGACATACCCCGAGACTAGTTAGTACCGGTTGGGGAGGAAACTCGGCGATTTTCCCGCCCGGTCGACACCTGCGCGCCTGTCTCCCCCGTACCTCACATCACGCGGCCCGTCCCGTCGCACCGCACCCGCCCGTCTCCCCGTACGCACACGCCCACCCGGCTCCCCGCCCCGCGGTCCCCGCCCCGCCCGCACCCGGCCACTTCCCCGCTCGCGCACGTACCGGGGCGTGCGCGTTCACCCGGGAACGCCATTGCCGTGCCCGGCGAGCTGCCTCCGGGCCGCCGGCGCGTGCGCGCTCACGCGGGAACGCCCGCGACGGCCCGCACAGGCCCCGTGCCCTCGCCCTCGTTTTCGCGCTCCAGCATCCGCCGCAACGGCCCCTCCTCGGCGGCGAGGTCGGCGTACGGACCGGCCTGCACGATCCGGCCCGCGTCCAGCACCAGCACCTCGTCGACGGCTTCGAGCCCCCGCAGCCGGTGGGTGATCAGCACCGTCGTACGCCCCCGGGTCGCGTCCAGCAGGTCCTCGGTCAGGGCGTCCGCGGTCGCCAGGTCGAGGTGTTCGGCGGGCTCGTCCAGGACGAGTACGGGGAAGTCGGCGAGAACGGCACGGGCGAGCGCGAGCCGCTGCCGCTGACCGCCTGAGAGGCGTGCGCCGTGCTCGCCTACGAGGGTGTCGAGTCCTTCGGGCAGCGCCTCGGCCCAGTCGAGCAGCCTTGCCTGTTCGAGCGCGGCCCGCAGCTCGCCGTCCGTCGCCCCGGGACGGGCCAGCCGCAGGTTCTCCCGGATAGAACTGTCGAAGACATGTGCGTCCTGGGCGCACAGGCCGACGAACGTCCGGACCGTGTCCCCCTCCAGCGCGGAGGCGTCGACGCCACCGATCCGGTACGTGCCCGCGCGGGCGTCCAGGAAGCGGAGCAGGACCTGCGCCAGGGTCGATTTCCCCGAGCCGGACGGTCCGACGACGGCGATGCGCCGGCCCGCCGTCAGCGTGAGGTCCAGGGCGTCCAGGGCGTCCCGTTCCGCCCCCGGGTAGCGGGCCGACAGCCCGCGTACCTCCAGTGGGAAGGGCGAGTCGGGGGCCTGTGCCGGACTGTCCGGTTCGTGTACGGGCAGCGGGGCGTCCAGCACCTCGTACACCCGCTCCGCGCTCCGCTCCACCCGCTGCCGGAACTGCACGGCCAGCGGCAGTCCGGTCACCGCCTCGAAGGCGGCCAGCGGCGTGAGCACGACGACCGCGAGTTCCACGCCCGCGAGCCGCCCGTCCCGCACGGCGGGCAGAGCGACCAGCGCGGTGGCGACGACGGTCAGACCGCCGATCAGGGCGCTGAGGCCGCCGCCGAGTGCCGTGGCGGCCGCCGCACGGGCCGAGATCCGGGTCAGCACCCCGTCGGCCTCCCGGGCCCGCTCCGCCCGGGCGGGCAGTGCGCCCGCGACGGTCAGCTCGGCGGTCCCGCCGAGGAGATCGGTGACCCGGGTCGCCAGGTCGGCGCGGGCGGGGGCCAGTCGGCGTTCCGCCTGACGGGAGCAGGCGCCGCTGATCCACGGCACCCCCGCCCCCGCCAGCAGCAGCCCGACGGCCAGCACGGCGCCCGCCGCGGGGAGCAGCAGGCCGACGAATCCCACAGTGGCCGCTCCCACGAGCACCGCCGTTCCCGCGGGCAGCAGCCAGCGCAGCCAGTAGTCCTGGAGGGCGTCGACGTCGGCGACCAGTCGGGAGAGCAGGTCTCCGCGACGGGTCCGGCGCAGCCCCGCCGGTGCGATCCGCTCCAGGCCCCGGTAGACCGCCACGCGCAGTTCGGCCAGCATCCTGAGCACCGCGTCGTGCGACACCAGACGCTCGGCGTAGCGGAAGACGGCCCTGCCGAGACCGAAGGCACGGGTCGCCGTCACGGCGACCATCAGATAGAGCACCGGGGGCTGTTCGGAGGCACGGGAGATCAGCCAGCCGGAGACGGCCATGAGCCCGACGGACGAGCCCAGGGCGAGGCTGCCCAGCAGCAGCGCGAGCGCCAGTTGTCCGCGTCGCGCCCCCGCCGCCTTCCGGACCCGGGCGAGGACGTGTCCGGTGCGGCCTCCGGGGTGCCGCGACTCCCCGGTCTCCGGCGCCTCGTCGGGTCCCTCGTCGCGCGCCGCCGACTGCCGGGACGCCGGGGCCGCGTCTCCGGACCCCGTCTTCCGGGCCTCCGCCGGGCCGGAATCCGCAGCCGGTTCGAGGGCCACCACCCGGTCGGCCACCGCGAGCAGCGCGGGCCGGTGCACGACCAGCAGCACGGTCCGCCCCACCGCGAGCCTGCGTACCGCCTCGACGATCCCCGCCTCGGTCTCGCCGTCCAGGCTCGCGGTCGGTTCGTCGAGCAGCAGCAGCGGTCGGTCGGCGAGGAAGGCGCGGGCGAGCGCGAGCCGCTGGCGCTGACCGGCGGACAGCCCCGCGCCGTCCTCGCCGAGAACCGTCAGCTCTCCGTCCGGGAGCCGGGCGACGAAGTCGTACGCCCCCGCGTCCCGCAGTGCCGCCATGACCGCCGTGTCGTCCGCGTCCGGCCGGGCCAGCCGCACATTCTCCGCGATCGTGCCCGCGAACAGATACGGGCGCTGCGGAACCCAGGCGATCTGTTCGCGCCAGCGCTCCAGGTCCAGCGTCGTCAGGTCGATGTCGCCGACCCGTACCCGCCCCTCGTCGGGCGCGGTGAAGCCCAGCACCACATCGAGGAGAGTGGACTTCCCGACGCCGCTCGGGCCGGTCAGGGCGACGGTCTCCCCCTCCTCCACCACCAGGGAGGCCCGGTCCAGGGAGGGCGCGGCGCGGCCCTCGTGCCGTACGGTCACGCCCTCCAGCTCCAGCCGCAGCGGCTCCGGGACGTTCGCCGTGCCGCCCTTGCGGGGTTCGGTCTCCAGGACCGCGAAGATCTCCTCCGCGGCCGAGAGCCCCTCGGCGGCGGCGTGGTACTGCGCTCCGACCTGGCGGATCGGCAGATACGCCTCCGGGGCCAGGATCAGCACCACCAGGCCGGTGTAGAGGTCGAGTTCGCCGTGCACGAGCCGCATGCCGATGGTGACGGCGACCAGGGCCACCGACAGGGTCGCCAGCAGTTCCAGGGCGAAGGACGACAGGAACGCGATCCGCAGGGTTCGCAGCGTGGCCTGCCGGTACTGCGAGGTGATGGCCCGGATGGACTCGGCCTGCGCCTTGGCCCGGCCGAAGACCTTCAGCGTCGGCAGCCCGGCGACCACGTCGAGGAAGTGCCCGGAGAGCCGGGACAGCAGCCGCCACTGACGGTCCATCCGCGCCTGGGTGGCCCAGCCGATCAGGATCATGAAGAGCGGGATGAGTGGAAGCGTCACCACGATGATCGCCGCCGACACCCAGTCCTCGGTGACGATCCTCGCCAGGACCGCCACCGGAACGACCACCGCGAGTCCGAGCTGCGGCAGATAGCGCGCGAAGTAGTCGTCGAGCGCGTCGACACCACGGGTGGCGAGCGTCACCAGGGAGCCGGAGCGCTGACCGCTCAGCCATCCGGGCCCGAGCTCCGTGGCACGCGCCAGGAGCCGGCCGCGCAGTTCGGACTTGACCGCCGCACTGGCGCGGTACGCGGCCAGTTCGGTCAGCCAGGAGACCAGGGCCCGGCCGAGCGCGACCGCTGCGAGCAGGATCAGCGGGCTCCGCAGCCCGGAGGCGGTCAGCCCGTCCTCGAATCCGCCCACCACGATGTCGGCGATGAGCATGGCCTGGGCGACGACCAGCACCGCCCCGACCGTTCCGAGCGCCACCACGGCCGCCAGGAAGAAGCGGGTGGCTCGGGCGTGGCGGAGGAGACGCGGGTCGATCGGTTTCACGTGAAACAGCCCCCATAAAGCTCGGTCGGTGGACCAGGACGGGGCCTGTCCGGCGGTTCAGGGCCGGTTGCCGGACAGGCCCCCGATGCGCTCAGTGCGCTTCGGCGATGTGCTGCGTACCGATGCGCTTGCGGAACACCCAGTAGGTCCAGCCCTGGTAGAGCAGGACGAGCGGGGTGGCGATCCCCGCGCACCAGGTCATGATCTTCAGCGTGTACGGGCTGGACGAGGCATTGGAGACCGTGAGGTTCCAGGCGTCGTTCAGCGAGGACGGCATGACGTTCGGGAAGAGCGTCAGGAAGAGCATCGCGACGGCGGCCGCGATCGTCACACCGGAGAACGCGAACGACCATCCCTCGCGCCCCGCCGCGACCGCGCCGATCGCGGCGACCAGCGACACCGCCGCGACGATCATCGCCAGGAGGCTCCAGCCGTCACCGTTGTCGATCTGGGTCCAGATCAGGAAGCCGAGCGCGAGCACCGCGGTGACCGCACCGAGCTTCAGCGCCAGTGTGCGCGCCCGGTGCCGTATGTCGCCGACCGTCTTGAGTCCGGCGAACACGGTGCCGTGGAAGGTGAAGAGGGCGAGCGTGACCAGTCCGCCGAGGATGGCGTACGGGTTGAGCAGGTCCCAGAAGTTGCCCACGTACTCCTTGCCGGCGTCGATCTTCACGCCGCGCACGATGTTCCCGAAGGCCACGCCCCAGAGCAGGGCCGGGATCAGCGAGGTCCAGAAGATCGCGTGTTCCCAGTTGGTCTGCCAACGGTCCTCGGGGCGCTTCGACCGGTACTCGAAGGCGACGCCCCGCACGATCAGACAGACCAGGATGATCAGCAGCGGCAGGTAGAAGCCGGAGAACAGGGTGGCGTACCACTCGGGGAACGCGGCGAAGGTCGCGCCGCCCGCGGTGAGCAGCCACACCTCGTTGCCGTCCCAGACCGGCCCGATCGTATTGATCAGGACCCGCCGTTCCTTGCGGTCACGGGCGAGCAGTTTGGTGAGGATCCCGATCCCGAAGTCGAAGCCCTCCAGGAAGAAGTAGCCGGTCCAGAGGACGGCGATGAGCACGAACCAGACGTCGTGGAGTTCCATCTCTCAGCTCCTCGGCCTCAGTAGGAGAAGGCCATCGGCCGGTCGGCGTGCTCTTCGCCGCCGATCTTGGTGGGCGGGTTGAGGTCGGCCTCCGTGAGCTCCGGCGGTCCGGCCTTGATGTACTTCACGAGCAGCTTGACCTCGATCACCGCGAGGATGGCGTAGAGCAGGGTGAAGCCGATCATCGACGTGAGCACCTCGCCCTGCGAGACGCCGGGGGAAACCGCGTGCCGGGTCTGGAGCACTCCGTAGACCACCCAGGGCTGGCGGCCCATCTCGGTGAAGATCCAGCCCCAGGAGTTGGCGATCAGCGGGAAGGCCATGGTCCAGAGCGACAGGATCCAGTAGCACCTGGCGAACTTGGGGCTGAGTGCCTTGTTCTTGAAGAGGACCAGATGCGGTACCTCGTCCTCGCCGGTGCGCAGCGCGGGAGGCAGCATGAACTTCCTGCGCGTCATCCACAGCCCGAGGAGACCGAGGGCGAAGGACGCCATCCCGAAGCCGATCATCCAGCGGAAGCTCCAGAAGGCGACCGGGATGTTGGGCCGGTAGTCGCCGGGGCCGAACTTCTCCTGCTCGGCCTTGTTGATGTCGTTGATGCCGGGGACGTACGAGGTGAAGCTGTTGTCCGCGAGGAAGGACAGCATGCCCGGGATGGAGATCTCCACGGTGTTGTGGCCCTTGGCCACGTCACCGACCGCGAAGACCGAGAAGGGTGCCCCGTCCTCCCCCTCCCAGAGGGCCTCAGCGGCGGCCATCTTCATGGGCTGCTGCTTGAACATGACCTTGCCGAGCTGGTCACCGCTGACGGCAGTGAGAAGTCCGGCGATCACGACCGTGACCAGTCCGAGCCGCAGCGAGGTCCGCATCACCGGGATGTGCTTCCTGCGCGCCAGGTGGAACGCGGCGATGCCGACCATGAACGCGCCTCCGACCAGGAAGGCGGCGGTGATGGTGTGGAAGAACTGGGCGAGTGCGGTGTTCTGGGTGAGCACGTGCCAGAAGTCGGTCAGCTCGGCCCGGCCACGCTCCTCGTTGATCCGGTAGCCCACCGGGTGCTGCATCCAGGAGTTGGCCGCCAGGATGAAGTAGGCGGACAGGATGGTCCCGATGGACACCATCCAGATGCAGGCGAGGTGGATCTTCTTCGGGAGCTTGTCCCAGCCGAAGATCCACAGCCCGATGAACGTGGACTCGAAGAAGAACGCGATCAGCGCCTCGAACGCGAGCGGGGCACCGAAGATGTCGCCGACGAACCGCGAGTAGTCGGACCAGTTCATGCCGAACTGGAACTCCTGGACGATGCCGGTGACCACGCCCATGGCGATGTTGATCAGAAAGAGTTTGCCCCAGAACTTCGTCGCTCTGAGGTACTTCTCGTTGTTCGTACGCACCCAGGCGGTCTGCAGGCCCGCGGTGAGCGCGGCGAGAGAGATCGTCAGCGGAACGAACAGGAAGTGGTAGACGGTGGTGATCCCGAACTGCCAACGCGCCAGTGTTTCCGGCGCCAGCGCTAGCTCCACGTCGCCTTCTCCTTACATCGCCGTGATCACACGAGCATTCTGCCCGTTAAGTCTGACTAATCACGGGAAGAACAGGGCATGCTTGTGAACGCGTTCACATTCACAATCAAAATTATGACGCACAGCCTTTCGGGATGTTCGGGCGGGGTACCCCTCTCTCGGGACGATCCGATCAATCCGCCTGAAGCAGACACATGGGCACACCGGCGCCCCGGCACGTCCGAACCCGGACACCCACGCACGAAGAGGCCCCCTACCCGATCACCGGATCGGGTAGGGGGCCCGTACGCCCGGCGCGCGAACCGCGGTCCGCGCGCCCTTCGACAGCTCCCGCAGGACCACGCCGTTCCACGGCCTCCTGCGGTTCCGCGCCGCTCTACGGCTCTACAGCTCCCTGCGGTACGACTCCGCCACCTTCAGGAACAGGTCGTTCGCCTCGTCCTCACCGATCGTGACCCGTACGCCCTCACCCACGAACGGCCTGACCACCACGCCGGCCCGCTCGCACACCGCGGCGAAGTCGGCCGTGCGCTCCCCCAGCCGCAGCCACACGAAGTTCGCCTGCGACTCCGGCACCGTCCATCCCTGCTCCGCCAGTGCCCGCTGCACCCGGCCGCGCTCGACGACCAGGGAACCCACGCGCCCCAGGAGCTCGTCCTCCGCACGCAGCGAGGCCACCGCCGCGTCCTGCGCGAGCTGGCTGACCCCGAAGGGCACCGCCGTCTTGCGCAGCGCGGCCGCCACCGGCTCGTGCGCCACTGCGAAGCCGACCCGCAGTCCGGCCAGACCGTACGCCTTGGAGAACGTGCGCAGCACCGCCACGTTGGGCCGGTCCCGGTAGATCTCGATGCCGTCCGGCACCTCGGCGTCGCGGATGAACTCCCGGTACGCCTCGTCCAGCACCACCAGGACGTCGCCGGGCACCCGGTCCAGGAAACGTTCCAGCTCGGCTCGGCGCACCACGGTGCCGGTCGGGTTGTTCGGGTTGCAGACGAAGATCAGACGGGTGCGGTCGGTGATCGCCTCCGCCATCGCGTCGAGGTCGTGCGCCTCACCGTCGGTCAGCGGCACCTTCACCGAGGTCGCCCCGCTGACCTGGGTGATGATCGGGTACGCCTCGAAGGAGCGCCAGGCGTAGATCACCTCGTCGCCCGGACCCGAGGTCGCCTGGAGCAGCTGCTGCGCCACCCCGACCGACCCGGTGCCGGTGGCGAGATCCGAGACGGGCACACCGAAACGGTCGGCCAACTCGTTCATCAGGCCGGTGCAGGCCATGTCCGGGTAGCGGTTGAAGTTCGCGGCCGCCGCCAGGGCGGATTCCATCACTCCGGGCAGCGGGGGGTACGGATTCTCGTTGGAGGACAGCTTGAAGGCGACCGGTCCACCGGCCGCCGCGGGCTTGCCCGGCACATAGGCGGGAACGCCGTCCAGCTCGGCGCGCAACTTGGGGCTCGTCTCGCTCACCGCAGATCCTCCTCGACCGTCTGTACACATCAATACTGCTCACCTTATGAGGATTGGGCGCCGCTGCGAATGGCCCGTGCGCCGTCGGACGCCCGGTGCGGCCGGGCGCACGGGAACGCTCTGTGCACCCAATCGCCCGGTGCGACCAGGAATGGGGGAGCGCGTTCGACCTTGACGCGCGCCGGTGGCTCACGCCGTGGCGCGCGTCCCTCGAAGAGGTGAGATGAGACCTCTTCGAAACATCGACCATTTAGTAGGCCCACCGGGTTCAGCGCATCACACTCCACGGCGCATTCGCCCAACGACCTGGCCTTACAAGGTATTTGACGCCGTCTGATCATGCAGAAACGTGCCTGTCAACGCGTGAATATGCGACCGGGCCAACCTCCCGCACGCCCCCTACTATCGGCTCGCCATGACAGCAGCAGGGAAGCACCAGGTGAGCCGGGCGGAGACACCCCGGCGCGGCAGCCGGCAAGGACGAGCGGGAATCCGGGACGTGGCCGCCGCCGCCGGGGTCTCCATCACGACCGTCTCCGACGCGCTCAACGGCAAGGGCAGGCTCCCGGACGCCACCCGCCGCCATGTCCGCGAGGTCGCAGAGCGCCTGGGCTACCGCCCGTCCGCCGCGGCCCGAACCCTCCGTACCGGCAAGTCCGGCCTCATCGGCCTGACCGTGACGACGTACGGCGACGAACCCTTCACCTTCACCGAGTTCGCGTACTTCGCCGAGATGGCCCGAGCGGCCACCTCCGCGGCGCTCGCCCGCGGCTACGCCCTCGTCATCCTGCCCGCCACCTCGCGCCACGACGTCTGGTCGAACGTCGCCCTCGACGGCACCGTCGTCATCGACCCCTCCGACCAGGACCCGGTCGTCACGGAGCTCGTACGACAAGGGCTGCCCGTCGTGTCGGACGGACGCCCGGCCGGTGCCCTCCCGGTCACCGCCTGGGTCGACAACGACCACGGCGCCGCCGTGCTCGACCTCCTCGACCACCTCGCCTCCGCCGGGGCCCGACGCATCGGCCTGCTCACCGGCACCACGACCGACACGTACACCCGCCTCTCCACCTCCGCGTACCTGCGCTGGTGCGAGCGCGTGGGCCAGGACCCGGTGTACGAGTCCTACCCCGCCCACGACCCGTGCGCGGGCGCGGTCGCCGCGGACCGACTGCTCGCCCGCCCGGACCGTCCCGACGCCGTCTACGGGCTCTTCGACCCCAACGGCACCGACCTCCTGGCGGCCGCCCGCAGATACGGGCTGCGCGTCCCCGAGGACCTGCTGCTGGTCTGCTGCAGCGAGTCCACCGTGTACGCGACGACCGAGCCGCCCATCACCACCCTCTCGCTCAAACCGCGCAGAATCGGCACGGCGGTCGTCCAGCTCCTCATCGATGCCATCGAGGGTGTGGATCACGGCGGCCCGGTGGAGCAGGTCATACCGACGGAGCTCATCGTCCGGACGTCCTCACAACGCCGTCCGCCCCGCACCACGGTCAGCGCGCCGCGCTCCCCCGCCAGGGACTGAGCAGGCGGCTCCTCCGCCAGGGATTGAACAGACGAATTCGGACCAAACGGCCGGTGAGCCTGACATGCTCCGGGATTCACCACCCCTGGTGCGTCACACAGCACGATTCGCATTCCTATGATGGGCGCACGACACCGCGGACCGCCCCGACCAGCAGGCCCGTCAGGTGTAGGGCGGCGCGACGGTGGTGGAGGGGTCGATGACACAGGGGGCCGGTCAGGAACCCGTGGTGCGGACTGCGACGTTGCGCGACTTCCGCGTGCCGCCCTACGCGCAGACCCCGGTACCGCCCGCGTCCCCGCATCCGGGCAACGCCCTGCCCGGGGACGCGCTGCCGGACGGGTACACGCCCACCGAACGCGACCTCCCGGTGATCAACCGCGGCGACACCGTCCAGGTACGAACCGTGCCGGAGCCCTGGCCGGCCCGCGAGCCGGGACTCGGGCCGCTCTACGTCGTCGGCGACGTCCACGGCTATCTGGACGAGCTGGTCGCCGCTCTCGCCGAACAGGGCCTCATCGACTCCGACGGCAGGTGGGCCGCGGGCAACACCCGGCTCTGGTTCCTCGGCGACTTCACCGACCGCGGTCCGGACGGCATCGGCGTCATCGACCTCGTGATGCGCCTCTCCGCCGAGGCCGCTGCCGCGGGCGGGTACTGCAAGGCGTTGATGGGGAATCACGAACTGTTGCTCATCGGCGCCAAACGGTTCGGCGACACGCCGGTGAACTCGGGCGCGGGCACCGCCACCTTCCAGGCCGCCTGGCTGCTCAACGGCGGCCAGAAGCACGACATGGAGCGGCTCCAGGACGTCCACCTCCAGTGGATGTCCCGCCTCGACGCGATCGTCGAGGAGGACGGGCATCTGCTGATGCACTCCGACACGACGGCGTACCTCGACTACGGCAGCACCATCGAAGACGTCAACGACACGGTGCACGCCATTCTCACGCGCAACGACGCCGACGAGTGCTGGGACCTCTTCCGTAAGTTCACCAAGCGCTTCGCCTTCCGTGACGATGCGGGACCGCAGGC
Source organism: Streptomyces sp. NPDC001750 (assembly GCF_042892615.1). NCBI lineage: Bacteria > Bacillati > Actinomycetota > Actinomycetes > Kitasatosporales > Streptomycetaceae > Streptomyces > Streptomyces sp. NPDC001750. The sequence continues at coordinate 218,320 of NZ_JBIAUE010000010.1, forward strand.
CGTGCGGGAACTGATGGCCGCCTACGGCGGACAGCGCATCGTCCATGGTCACAGCCCCATTCCCTACCTCCTCGGCGAGGTCGGGTCGGAGGACGGAGAGGACAGCTCGGGTCCCGTGGTCGAAGGCCCGCACGTGTACGCCGACGGGCTCGCCATCGCCATGGACGGCGGAGTGACCATGGCCGGAAAGCTGCTGGTCGTCCAACTCCCCCTGCATGACTGACGGTTTTACGGGAAGACGCTTCCACGACCTGACCACGCCGAGCACCGGGCCGAGCGCCGGGCCTATTTCCGGAAACCCCCTGTCACCGCGTGCCGTGGGCGCTCTACCATCGGCGTATCCGTAGCAGGCTCTCCTCCGTTTCCGCCCAACTGCCCGGCAAAGAAGGGCTGTCGGGCCCGACGGAGCATCGGGGGATGCACATGAGAAGCGCTCCGCACCTGCTGACCGAGGACCGCCCCGAGTACGAGCGGATCCTCGACGACGCACTGCGCCACGCCCATCGACGGCCGGATCTGGCCGCGGTCGGTGAACGGCTCAACGCCGTACAGCTGCGCACCATGGCGCTGGCCGCCACGGACATGATCACGGCGACGGCGGCCACCGAGTACGACCACTACGTACGGGCCCGTGAGGAACTGCGTGGCACGGCCGACGGGGAGGGCCCGCCCGCCGGATCGGACACGGACCGTCCGGGCCGGTCGGGCGCCGGCGCGGGAGCGGTCGTCACGGTCCTCGCGCCCGTGCTCGCCGGCACCGCCGCGTTCATATTCCTGTTGGTCGGCTATCTGCTGAAGCTGCTCAGTCCACCGCCCGCCTTCGCCTCGACCCTGGTCACCGCGGGCTGGTTCTTCGCCGTGGTCATGGCCGCCGCCATCCTGGTCGCCGCCGTCGGGCTGCTGATCACCGCGCTGCGCAACGGCTCCGCTTCGGAGAACGCCGTACGCGACGAGATCGAGCTGCCGGAGGACGTGGCGCGGGCCCGGGAAGCCTGGCGGCACGCGCTACTGGAACGCGGCATCCTGCCGTTCCTGCGCGACGCCCTCGACGACCCCGAGGCCGCGTCCACCGCACGCACACCGCAGCGCTCGCCGAACCGCATCCCGAAAGTCGGCTACAGCCGCCCCGACTTCTCCGGCCCGGACGAGGGCCCGGCCGCGGGCCCCCGGCCGACCTTCACCAGCCCGGACTTCACCAGCCCCGACTTCGGCGGCCCCGAGCACGACGTGGAGTGACGGCGCCGCCGCACGCGCCCCCTCCACCCCACGTGGGGCCCCTGGTCCGGGGCCGACCAAGGACTCGGACGAGCCGCGCCGATCACAGGTCCCAGGACCTCGGGCGCGCCTGCCCCTCCCACTCGGGACGGAGCAGCGAGAACACCGCGACGTCGTACCGCCGCCCCCGGTGCAGGCACGCCGACCGGCTCACCCCCTCCCGGGTGAACCCCGACCTGTCGAGGACCGCGAGCGCGGCCGTGTTGTCCGCGTGGGTGATGGCCCGGAGCCGGTACAGGGGAAGCTCCCCGAACGCCAGGTCCGTCAGCGCGTCCAGAGCCCGCGTGCCGTATCCGCGACCGCGGTGCGGCGGGGACAGCAGCAGCTCGATATCGGCGGTGCCGTTGGCGTAGTTCTGGTCGGTGAGGGCCGCGTGGCCCACGGGGGTGCCGTCGGCGAGCACGACGAGGAAGTCGTCCCGGTCCTGGTCTTCCTGGTCGCGCTCGATGTGCTCGCGCAGCGAGGCGAGCGAACGCGGCCAGACCCCCATCTCATGGGCGGCCGCCGGATCGCACCGCCACTCCTGCAACAGCTCGGCGTCCTCGGTCTCTACGGCGACGAAGGCGACGTCCCGTCCGCGCCAGCACGGCTGCCGGTCCGCTTCCACCACCCGCACCGCGTCCGTCGCGTCCGCTGCGTCCCGCGCCTGCGTCGTGTCCGCTCTTTGTTCCGTCATGCCGCTCATGCGCAGATGCTAAGGAGACCCAGCCGTCGCGTTCATCCGATTTCCGGCCCGGGGACTTGGCTTCCGCGTGGCCGGTGAGGAGCCCGGGGGTGGCGGACCGGGCACGGGCCCGGGGGGCAAGCGAGGCGACAGGGGGCGGAACCCTGCCGTCCGCCCCCCTTGTCACCCCGGTCGGCTCTCGCCTCAGTCCGCGACGGGCAGGTAGACGCGGTTGCCCGCCGCCGCGAACTCCTTCGACTTCTCCGACATCCCCGCCTCGATCTCCGCCTGCGACACCCCGTGTTCACGCCGGATGTCCTGAGAGATCTTCATCGAGCAGAACTTCGGGCCACACATCGAACAGAAGTGCGCCGTCTTCGCCGGCTCCGCCGGCAGCGTCTCGTCGTGAAACTCCCGTGCCGTGACCGGGTCGAGCGCCAGATTGAACTGGTCTTCCCAACGGAACTCGAACCGGGCGTCGGAGAGCGCGTCGTCCCAGTCCTGCGCCCCCGGATGCCCCTTGGCGAGATCTGCGGCGTGGGCCGCGATCTTGTACGTGATCACGCCGGTCTTCACGTCGTCCCGGTTCGGCAGCCCGAGGTGCTCCTTGGGCGTCACGTAGCAGAGCATCGCCGTGCCCCACCAGGCGATCATCGCCGCGCCGATGCCCGAGGTGATGTGGTCGTACGCCGGAGCGACATCGGTGGTCAGCGGGCCGAGCGTGTAGAAGGGCGCCTCCTCGCAGATCTCCTGCTGGAGGTCGATGTTCTCCTTGATCTTGTGCATCGGGACATGGCCCGGCCCCTCGATCATGGTCTGGACGCCGTACCGCTTGGCGATCGTGTTCAGCTCCCCGAGCGTGCGCAGTTCGGCGAACTGCGCCTCGTCGTTGGCGTCCGCGATCGAGCCGGGGCGCAGCCCGTCGCCGAGCGAGTACGTCACGTCGTAGGAGGCGAGGAGTTCGCAGAGCTCCTCGAAGTTCTCGTAGAGGAACGACTCCTTGTGGTGGGCGAGACACCACGCCGCCATGATCGAGCCGCCTCGCGAGACGATGCCGGTCTTGCGGCGGGCGGTCAGCGGAACGTACGGCAGGCGTACGCCGGCGTGCACCGTCATGTAGTCGACGCCCTGCTCGGCCTGTTCGACGACGGTGTCCCGGTAGATCTCCCAGGTCAGCTCCTCGGCCTTGCCGTCGACCTTTTCGAGGGCCTGGTAGAGGGGCACGGTGCCGATCGGCACGGGCGAGTTGCGCAGAACCCACTCACGGGTGGTGTGAATGTTGCGGCCGGTGGAAAGGTCCATGACCGTGTCGGCGCCCCACCGCGTCGCCCACGTCATCTTCTCCACCTCCTCCTCGATGGAGGACGTCACCGCGGAGTTGCCGATGTTGGCATTGACCTTCACCAGGAACCGCTTCCCGATGATCATCGGCTCGGTCTCGGGGTGGTTGACGTTGGCCGGCAGCACGGCGCGGCCCGCGGCGATCTCCTCCCGCACCATCTCCGGCTCGACGTCCTCCCGGATCGCCACGTACTCCATCTCCGGGGTGATCTCGCCCCGTCGGGCGTATGCGAGCTGGGTCACGGGCCGGCCGTCCCGGCTGCGGCGCGGCAGCCGGGGCCGACCGGGGAAGACTGCGTCGAGATTGCGCAGCCCTTCCCCAGACTCTCGGCCTCGCTCGAGCAGGGGAGACCCCATTCGCGGCGAGGTGTGCTTGAGCCCGTCGTCCTCGGGTCGGACGGGCCGGCCCGGGTACTCCTCGGTGTCGCCGCGCGCGGTGATCCAGTTCTGCCGCAGCGGCGCGAGCCCGCGACGGACGTCGGTCTCGACGGCGGGGTCGGTGTACGGCCCCGACGTGTCGTACAGCGTCAGGTCCTTGCCGTTGGTGAGGTGCACCTGACGGACCGGCACACGGATGTCGGGGCGTGAGCCCTGGACGTATCCCTTGTGCCAGCCGATGGACTTCCCGGCCTCGTCGCTCTGGTTGGAGGCAGGCGTGCGTGCGTCCGATGTGGTCATGAGACCTACTCCCTACGCCGGCATTACCCGGTAACAGGTTCGGCGGTCGGCGCAGCTCATCCCGTACGGAGGTACGGATATCAGCGCCCTCTCAGCCCGGTGCTCCGAGCTCCCGCGTGTGCAAAGGTTCCTCCACGCTAGCGCCCCGTCCGGCGGAATGAACAGAGGGTCCCTTGCCTCCTTGCGATGATCGGCCGGTGATGTCCCTCCCCAGCGTTCCCGAACCGCCGAGTCCCCACCACGGCCACACACACGGCCATACGCACGCCCACGGCCCCGCCGCGCCCGTCTCCCGACATCTGCGGAAGGTCATCGCGGCCGTACTGATCCCGTTCGCCGCCGCGGTCCTCGCCGGACTGGCGGCGCTCTGGCCTGGCGGTGCGCCACCGCACGAACGAACCGGTGTCGGCTTCGACCGGCAGACCCAGCAGGGCAAGGTGGTGAACGTCGACACAGTGGACTGCAAGGAGGTGAACGCCTCCCAGATGCCGGTCGGCGGCGAGACCGCTCCGCAGTCGGCGGGCCGCACCGGGCTGTGCGCGAAGGCCACGGTCGAGGTGACGACCGGTCACGACAAGGGTCGGCGGTTCGTGGAGATCGTCCAGCCGGACGCACCGCGTCAGCTGCGCGAGGGGCAGGGCGTGGTCGTGGCGTACGCCCCGGACGCGCCCCACGACCTGCAGTACTCGGTGACCGATGTGAACCGGAAGTTCCCGATGGCGCTGCTGGCCGGGATCTTCGCCCTGGTCGTGGTCGCGGTGGGCAGGATGCGGGGGGTGATGGCGCTGGTCGCGCTCGCCGTGTCGTTCGCCGTGCTGACCCTGTTCATCCTCCCGGCCATCCTCCAGGGGTCGAATCCGCTGATCGTGGCGGTGGTCGGGTCAAGTGCCATCATGCTGATCGCGCTCTACATGTGCCACGGGCTCACCGCCCGTACCTCGGTCGCGGTGGTGGGCACACTGATCTCGCTCCTGCTGATCGGGCTGCTCGGCTCGCTGTTCATCGGCTGGGCGAGCCTGACCGGCAACACCGACGACAGCACCGGCCTCATCCACGGCCTGTATCCGCGCATCGACATGAGCGGCCTGCTGCTGGCCGGCGTCATCATCGGTTCGCTCGGGGTGCTCGACGACGTGACGGTCACCCAGACGTCGGCCGTCTGGGAACTGCACCAGGCGAACCCAACGATGGGCGTGCGGGGGCTCTACCGGGCGGGGATCAGGATCGGGCGCGATCACATCGCCTCGGTCGTCAATACGCTGGTGCTCGCCTACGCGGGCGCCGCGCTGCCGTTGCTGCTGCTGTTCTCGATCGCCAGGAGCAGCGTGGGCACGGTGGCCAACAGCGAGCTGGTGGCGGAGGAGATCGTACGGACGCTGGTCGGTTCGATCGGGCTGGTCGCATCGGTGCCGGTGACAACGGTGCTCGCCGCGCTGGTGGTCTCCGCGGACCGCACAGGGCTCGGCGCGGAAGCCGGAGCTTCAGCACCCGTACGGACCGGGAAGGGCCGCCGTCGCAGGACGAAGTCATGAGCACCCCGGAACGGACATCGGCCGACAGACGAGGAGCGGTCCTGACTACGGAGAGCGATTCACCCATTCGGCGGATGCCGTGTTCGACCGGCGGGCACCGGTCGGCGACACCGTTTCCTTCAGCCGGCGTTCTGCTCCTCGGCAAGGATCCGGCCCAGGGCCTCCTCCAGGTTTCCCTCGAAGTCACCCAGCGTGCGCTCCTGTCCGAGCGGCACGAGCTTGTCGGTCCGGTCGAGAAAAGCCACGAGCGGCGCCGAACCAGCCCGGAAGAGGGCACGGTCGGCGCCCACCTGAAGGCGGATGTGTACATCGGAAAGCCCCTCGGGATCCGTGGGCCCGATGTGCACATCGCCGTCGCCACTGGGGCTGTTGAGGCCGTCGAGCAGCAACTCACGGCCGAATGCCCAGGTGACGGGGGCGTCACCAGGCAGATGGAAGGTCATCCGAATCGCATACGGATCACACACTTCGTACCGGAGCTCCACCGGGATCCGGAAAGAGAGCTCCTCGGAGACGAGAAAGCTCATCATGACCTCAGCTTGAACCGACTCGCGCATCGTTCAACCCCGCAGTAGATGAATCTGGCCAGGAATGATCCCCCATGGCCCTATTGACGCCATCGTGGTGCACGCGATAGCAGATCACAAGGAGTGATTTTTCAGATACTGATAGAGAACACGAATGAACGCAAGAGGTTGGCCACTTCGCCACGTAGTTGTTCGACTGCGGGGAGCAATCGGTGTTCCTGTTCCAGAGGTACTGAAATCGCCATAGCGGCTGCGGTGGAGCCGGCGGTGATCGGAATGGCCGCGCAGACCGTTCCCAGGGCGTACTCCTGCCGTTCGACGACGGGTTCCATGCGCTCCAGCGACCGCAGCCGCTCCAGGAATGTCGCGCGGTCCCTCACCGAATACGGGGTCAGTGGCCGTACCGGATGCCGGTTCAGGTGGTCCTCGCGCGCCTTCTCGTCCAGTCGGCTCAGCAGGCACTGACCGATCGCATGGGCGTACCCGGTCTCCCGGAAGGACGCCCACTCGCGCACGGCGGGCATGGCGGGATCATCGGCGACCGCGACGAGTTCGATCTCGCCCTCGCGGTAGACGGCGCAGTACACGGGGACACCGATGGCCTCGCGCCAGCGGCTGAGCGACTCGGACATCCTGCTGCGACGATTCTGCGGTGTACCCTCGGCGGTCAGACGCTCGGCGGCGGCGCCGAAGCGGAACACTCCGTTGTCACGACGCAGATAGCCCTCGTGCGTCAGGGTGCGCAGCAGGTGATAGGCCGTGGGAAGGGGTAGCCCCGCCTCCCTGGCCAGCTGCTTCGCGGGCGCCCCGTCGCGATGCGCGCCCACTGCTTCCAGCAGCCTCAGCGCTCGCTGCACCGAGCCGATCAGCGTCGGGGAAGCGGTGCTCGATGCCGTGGTCAACGGTCACCCCCAGGCATGGTGACGGGCGGTCAGCCCGCCTGTGGGGGCCTCCCCCACAGACCGCCGCATGGCTGGGTACGAGGGCCGAACACCGTGCAAACCACTGGTCATTGTGGTGACGGTCAGTTAATTCCCAGGTGGCGGCAGTGGAATGCCACCATATCGGCCGTATCCCCAAGGTGCGTTGTTTCGTCCCCGGCTTAGCTCAGCTGGGCTAACACCATGGCTGGTTTCCGATCCTCCTGATTACTACCAGCCACCACCCGAGGAGGACATGACCTTGCGCACGACGAAGACGAGGCCACCGACCAGGATCACGAAGAGCAGGATCTTGAAGAGCAGGCCGATCACGAAACCGAGCACGCTGGCGATCAGTCCGCCGAACACAACGATCGCGATCACCGGCACCGCGATCCACTTCAGCCACCAGGGCATCCCGGCGAATATCTCCCGTACGGCCATCGTCCTCGCCTCGTCTCTGTACGTCCCTGCTCCGACACTCCCGATGCTAGAGGCGCGAAGGCACCGGAAGGGCGTTCCGCACCCCTTGCCGTCCCCTGATCGACCCCCTAGGGATCCCTGACACCGGAACCCGTCCCTCCGGATGAGCGCCCGTCCGGGGAGTGCTCAGCTCTCCGGCGGGGAGAAGACGACCATGACCCGCAGGTCCTCGGTGATGTGGTGGAACTTGTGCGGGACTCCAGCCGGTACGTACACCACGCTTCCACGGCCCACCTGCGTGGTCTCCGTGCCGACCGTGATCGAGCCGCGTCCGCTGACGACGAAGTAGACCTCGTCCTCCCGGTGCGGCTGCTGCGGGTCGAGCTCACCCGCGTTCAGCGCGTACAGGCCGACGGACATGTTCCGTTCCTTCAGGAACTGCAGATAGGCGCCGTTGTTGTCGGCCCGTTCCGCTTCCAGTTCATCCAGTCTGAACGCCTTCATTACCGTCCGCCCTTTGTTTCCCGATCCTGCCGGTGTCCGCCACCGACCGTGTCTGCCACGATCAGACACATGAAGAATTTCGTAGTCAAGACGATCGCCAACGCGGGTGCGCTGGCCGTAGCCATCTGGCTGCTGGACAACATCACGCTGGAGGGCGGCAGCACCGGGCGCAAGGCGCTCACGCTGGTCCTGGTCGCCCTGATCTTCGGCCTGGTGAACTCCGTGGTGAAGCCGGTCGTACAACTGGTGACCCTGCCGCTCTTCTTCCTCACGCTGGGTCTGTTCACCCTGGTGGTCAACGCGCTCATGCTGCTGCTGACCTCCTGGCTGGCCGGTGTGTTCGACCTGAGCTTCCACGTCAGCGGCTTCTGGACCGCCGTGCTCGGCGGCCTGATCATCTCGATCGTGTCGTGGGCGCTGAACGTGGTGCTGCCGGACGAAGACTGATCCGGCAACCGCTGGAAACGGTCTGCAACGGTGAGGCGGACCGGCTACCGGCCCGGAAGAGCGACGAGGAGCGGCATGGACACCATGGGTGACGGAACCAGGGCGGTACGGGCCGGGCTGCCCGATCCCGAACAGTACGAGCCCACCCTGCCCGGGCCGGTCCTCGCCGCGCACTTCCATCTCTCCGGCGCCCCCACCGGCCCGTACACCTACGGACGGGACACCAATCCGACCTGGACCCACCTGGAGCGCGCCATCGGCGAGCTGGAGGCTCCGGGGAATCCGGTCGAGACCGTCGTCTTCGCCTCCGGCATGGCGGCGATCTCGGCCGTGCTGCTGTCCCGGGCCCGCACCGGCGACGTGGTCGTGCTGCCCGACGACGGATACCAGTTGCTGCCGCTGGTGCGTGAGCAACTGGAGGCGTACGGCGTCGAGGTGCGGACCGCGCCGACCGGCGGCGACGCCCAGCTCGCGGCCCTTCGCGGCGCCGCGCTGCTGTGGATCGAGACACCGTCCAACCCGGGGCTCGACGTCTGCGACGTGCGCCGGCTCGTCGAGGCCGCGCACGCGGCGGGCACGCTGGTGGCCGTCGACAACACCCTCGCCACACCGCTCGGCCAGCGCCCGCTGGAGCTGGGGGCGGACTTCTCGGTGGCCAGCGACACCAAGGGCATGACCGGCCACGGGGACGTCCTGCTCGGCCACGTGACCTGCCGCGACCCCGGGCTGGCGGCGGGGGTGCGGCGCTGGCGCAAAGTGGTCGGCGCGATCCCGGGCCCGATGGAGGCATGGCTCGCGCACCGTTCCCTCGCCACGCTGGAGCTGCGCATCGACCGCCAGTGCGCCAATGCCCTGGAGCTGGCCCATGCGTTGGCCGGGCGCCGGGAGGTGACCGGGCTGCGCTATCCCGGCCTTCCGGGAGACCCCTCCTACCCGGTCGCCGTGCGGCAGATGCGGCGCTTCGGTTCCGTGGTGTCGTTCGTGCTGCCCGACCGGGAACGGGCCGAGCGCTTCCTGGCCGAGCTGCGGCTGGCCGACGACGCCACGAGTTTCGGCGGTGTGCGCTCCACCGCCGAGCGGCGGGCGCGCTGGGGCGGCGACGCCGTACCGGAAGGCTTCATCCGTTTCTCCGTCGGCGCCGAGAACGCGGAGGACCTGGTGGCCGACGTGGAGCGGGCGCTGGACGCGGCGCTGAGCACGGACTGACCGTCACGGACGGCCCGAGCCTCCCCCCTCGTGGCTCGGACCGCCCCGGTTCCTCATGTGAAGAACCGCCTGCACAAGGCTAATTGACCCTCCGTCAGTGTCCAATCACCGAAGCGGCACCGACCTATCGACATATTTATAGTTGTACGGGTCCGAAGTGTCGCGACGGTGAGAGGGGACAGGAGATGGACCTGTCCCTGCTGCGTACGTTCATCACGGTGCACCGGGCCGGTTCCTTCACCAGGGCCGCCGCGCTGCTCGGCCTGTCCCAGCCCGCGGTGACCTCCCAGATACGCACCTTGGAACGCCAACTGGGCCGGCCGCTCTTCCTCCGGGGGGCCCGGGGTGTGACGCCGACCACCGTCGGCGACGAACTCGCGCACCGGGCGGCGCCTCATCTGGACGCGCTGGTCGAGATAGCCGAGACCGAGCTGGACGAGGAGTCGGCCGTACGGACCCTGCATCTGGCCGGACCGCCCGAGTTCACGTCGGCGCGCGCCCTGCCCGCGCTCGCACCGCTCGTCGCCCAGGGACTGACCCTGCGCAGTTCGTTCTTCACCACCGCCGAGGAGACCCTGGAGGGACTGGCCGCCGGGCACCATGATCTCGTCATCACGGCGTCCCGCCCCCGCGGCGGGCTGCTCACGGCGACTCCGCTCTGCGACGAGGAACACGTGCTGGTCGCAGCACCGCACTGGGCCGCGCACCTGGGGCCAGGGGCCTCACAGCACGACGGCCCCCTGGTGCTGGAGCAGCTGCCGGTCGTGGAGGTGCACGAAAGCCTGCCGTTCGTCACCCGCTACTGGTCCGCCGTGTTCGACACCCGGCCCGCCGCCGCGGGAACCGTCATCGCCCCGGACCTGCGGGCCGTCCTGGAGTGCGCGGCGGCGGGTGCCGGTCTCGCCGTGCTGCCGCGTTATCTGTGCGAGGGGGCGCTGGCACGCGGGGAGGTCGTCGCGCTCCTCGATCCTCCGGTGCCCCCGCTGCGCACCTACTTCCTGGCCGTGCGGACCGGCACGCTCGCGCTGCCGCACATCGCGCGGGCGCACCAGTGGCTGCTGGGTGCCGCGGCCGACTGGTGAGCGCGGGACGGCCCGGCGCCGTCCGGGTGTTTCAGAACCGGTTCAGTGGGCCACGCTCTTGCCATGACCGAACGTCCCGTGGTCAAGCGCACCGCACGCGCCATTCTGCTCGACGGCAACGACCTCGTCCTCATCAAGCGGACCAAGCCCGGGATGGACCCGTACTGGCTCACACCGGGTGGCGGGGTCGAGCCCGAGGACGCGACCGTCGTCGACGCCCTGCACCGTGAACTGGACGAGGAGCTGGGCGCCAAGGTCACCGATGTGGTCCCCTGCTTCGTCGACACCGTCGAGCACATCGAGGGCGGCGGGGTGAAGGGCGTCAAGGTCCAGCACTTCTTCGTCTGCCGACTGGAGTCGATGGACCCGTCCCGGCGCCACGGCCCCGAGATCGACGCTCCCTGCGGGGAGTACGAGATCGTCCGGGTGCCCTTCAGCCGGATGGGCATCGCGGCCGTTCATCTCGTACCGCTGTCACTGCGGCACTACCTGGACGGCAACATCGAGGGTGTACGGGCGATGCACGCGCCCGACCTGGGCTGATACACCGGCCGGGAACAGGCCGGGGATCGGGTCGGCGGTGCCGCGGCGCCGACCGGATACCTCACCCTGCGGCCCCGTGCCGCACCTCATGGATGCGCGCCGTGGACCAGCGCCGTGCGCCAGCAGGGCATGCCGAGTCCGTCGGGGCGCAGTGTACGTCGGGGCGCGCCTTGCCCGTCGTCGGTCGTTCGTCAGCCGGGGGCGACGGCGGCCAGTTCCTCGACGGAGTCGTGCCGGATGCGTTCGGCCGGCATGCCGATGCCTCTGAGCGCGTCCGCGCTGCTGCGGATCATGCCCGGCGGGCCCGAGAGATAGGCGTCGTACCCGTGCCACGGGCCGCATTCGCGCACGGCCTCCGACAGCAGACCTCGCAGACCGCCCTCCCGCTCCGGTCGGCCCATGGAGACCACCGGCCGCACCACGAGCCAGGGAAAGGTCTTCTGGAGGCGCATCATCGTCTCGATGTCGTACAGGTCGCGATCGCTGCGAGCCCCGTAGAAGACCTCCACGGGGCGCCGGTCGCCGTGTTGCGCGACGTCCTCGACGAGTGCCTTGATCGGCGCGATGCCCGTGCCGCCGCCCAGGCAGAGCAGGCCGTTGTGGGTGGAGTGGTCGATCGTCATCGAGCCGCTGGGCGGGCCGAGCCGCACGATGTCGCCGGGGCGGGCCCGGTGCACCAGGGCGTTGGAGACCCACCCGGCCGGGACCGCCTTGACGTGGAAGGTGAGCAGACCGTCCCGGCGGGGCGCCGACGCGAAGGAGTAGTGCCGCCAGACCCGGGGCCACCAGGGCGTCTCCATGGCCGTGTACTGACCGGCGACGAAGGGGTAGACCTGATCGGGGCGGATGGTGAGAACCGCTATGTCGCGCGTTCTCGGCTCGTGCGAGACGACCTCCGCGTGCCACCAGGCCGGAGACCACTGCTCGTCCTCGGCAGCGGCGTCGATCATGATCTGCGATATCGCGGTGTAGGCACGGACCCAGGCCGCCTCGGCCTCCGCGTCCCACACGGTGGCCGCATAGCGGCTCAGCGCTCCGAGAAGGGCCTCGCCCACCGCAGGATAGTGGCCGGCCAGTGTGCCGTACTTGCGGTGCCCCCGGCCCAGTTCGCCGAGGTACTCGGTCAGCGCTCGGGGGGAGTCGAACCGGTCGGCCGCGCCGAGGATCGCGCGGAACAAGCGATCGCGCTGCACGTCCATCGCGACCGGGAACATGGCGCGCAGGTCGGGGCGCCGGGTGAAGAGCAGGGCGTAGAAGTACGAGGTTGCCTGATCGGCGACGGGCGAAATCTCGGTCAGTGTGCGGTGGATCAGAATCGCGTCGGGAGATCTGCCCGTCTCACCTTCGGTCCACCTGGTGGCCGGAGCATCCATACTGTGCCTCGCCTTGAACGTCTTCTGGTCGCCTCGTACCCGGACGTCCGCGGTCGCTGCCCGTGGACGTGGTCGGGCCCCTGTTTGTGGTCGGCGGCCCGTTCACTGCCGACGGTTCCCCGCCGGTTCGCCATGCCATGAACGCAGACCGCCGTGAACGCGGACCGGACACGTGGCGGAGGGTCTACGTATCCGGATCAGCTTTCCCGTTACGCTCCTTTGCCCCCTGTGCGGGCCGTGAACCCATCACGGCCGTTCGTATCCTCGGCCATGCCGGGCAGCGCTCCATCCGGCCGCGTCGAGATCCGGCACCAGCCTCACCCGGAGGCGACCGGGAACGCGCGCTGCCCCACCGGACCGGACCGGACCGGGAAGTGGCACGTGTCATACGCCGAGGCTAGTACGTGCGGCTACTCCCGCCGTCTGACGCCCGGCCTGCCTGTTCCCGGCACCGTGTTTCACGTGAAACCACTCAAGCGCACCGCCCGCCGCAGGCTCCTCGTCGCCCATGTCGCCGTGTCCGTGAGCTGGCTGGGGCTGACCGTCGGACAGCCTGCCCCTCGGAATCGCGGCCTTCCGCACCAGCGACCCGGAAACCGCCCGGGCAGCTGCCCGGGCCATGAAGATCTTCGGGGACTGGCTGATCGTCCCGTTCGCGATGTTCTCCCTGCTCAGCGGCCTCGCCCTGTCGCTCGGTACGCCCTGGGGGCTGGCCCGGCACCGGTGGGTCTGGACGAAGTTCTGGCTCACCCTGGTCGCCGCGGCACTCTCGCTCTTCGCATTGCGTCCCGCCATCGACGAAGCGGCGGCCCGTGGCTCCGTCGGCTTCGACCTGGTGGTCGCCCCTTCGGTGGCGACGGCCACCCATCTGTTCGTCACGGCGATTTCGGTACTGAAGCCCTGGGGGACGACCCGGCGCGGCCGACGGCTGCACCGCGCACCCGGCAAAGGTAAAGGAACGGCGGCTACGGGCAAAGGAACGGCCGGTACCGGTAAAGGAGTGGACGCGATGTCCTCCCGTCGGACAGCCTGACCCTCATGCCCACCCCGCTGCCCCGCCCGCTCGCCGGACTGCGCATCCGGCGTCTCACCCCGGGCGACCTGGTCGCCTGCGCAGATCTCTGCGAGGACCGCGGCTGGCCGCGCGACGAGCACCGATGGGGTTTGCTCCTCGCCGCGGGGACGGGCTACGGGATCGACGACCCCGAAGGGGGCGGAGGGCTGATCGCCACGTGTGTGGTGACCTCCTACGGCCCGCGACTGGCCGCCATCGGCATGCTCCTCGTCGCCGGAAGCCACGCGCGTCAGGGGCTCGGACGGCGCCTGATGCGCCATGTGATCGACGAGACGGACGGCGCCGCCCTCATCCTGTACGCGACATCCGAGGGACGGCCGCTCTACGAACAACTCGGCTTCAAGGCAGTGGGCCGCACCGAACGGGTCACCGGCCCGTTCCGGCGGACGGACGACGGCGGGTCTGCCGTGAACATCCGTCCGGCCACGGCCGACGACCTGCGCGCCCTCGTCCGGCTCGACACGGACGTCTTCGGCAGCGACCGAACCCACGTCCTCGCCCGGCTGCCCGCGTACGCCGATCACCTGCGGGTCGCGGAGGACGACGGTGGACTCGTCGGCTGCGCGGCGTCCTGGCCGAGCGCCGGTACCCAGGTCATCGGTCCGCTGATCGCCCCCGACAGCCTCACGGCCCGGACGCTGGTCGCCTCCCTCGCGGAGGCGACGGACCTGCCGTTGCGCGTGGACATCGACGCGCGCCACACGGAACTGCTCTCCTGGCTCAAGGAGTGCGGTCTGCGAGCGGTCTCCGGGACCACGGTGATGACCTGTGGCATCCCGGACCTGCCGGGCGACTGGACCCGCCGCTATGCCCCGTTGACCGTGGCGATGGGCTGACTCCTCCAGTCCACCCGAGCCCCGTCCGGCCCCTGCCGTCTCCCCCGCGATCTGCCGTTGCCGCCTCGGGCCGGGTCGTCGGCTTCTCCGGCTTCCCGCTGCGCCTCCGGCCTCCGGGACGGCCGGGGCGCGCCATGCGAGCAGGCGTGATGCGGAGCGGGCCGGGGAACCGGACGGTCAGGCCCAACGCCGGACGACGGAGCCCATGACGGACTCGGGGCTGTGGCGGGCGACGAGCCGTCCGGCCGGCCGGACGGTGCTCCGGTGCGCCCGAGAGCAGTGCCCGGACCAGGGCGGAGGCGGCCAGCGCGGCACCGACCCAGCTGGGAGCGGTGTAGCCGAGGCCGGCCGCGATGACGAGACCTCCGAGCCAGGCCGACAGCGCGTTGCCGAGGTTGAAGGCGCCGATGTTGACGGCGGAGGCGAGGATCGGCGCGGCGGACGCCTGGTCGAACACCCGCGTCTGCAAGGAAGGAACGATGGCGAAGCCCACGCTCCCGATCAGCACGATGGTGACGGCCGCCGGGAACTTGTCGTGCGCGGTCAGACTGAACAGGGCGAGGATCACGGCGAGAGCCCCCAGGGACACGTACAGCATCACCATCGGACGGCGGACGGCGGTCGGCGGACGGCGGACGGCGGACGGCGGTCGGCGAAGAAGTCGCCGAGAAGGTTGCCGCCCACCATGCCCGGTCCGAAGAACACCAGCAGCCAAGTAACGGAGGAAACGAAGTATCCGGCGATCTCGGTCATCATGGGGGCGATGTAGGTGATAGTGGCGAAGACACCGCCGAAGCCCAACACGGTCATCGCCAGGGCGAGCAGGACCTGGACGTTCCGGAAGGCGGCCAGTTCATGGCGGAGCCGTACGCCCTCGGGACGAGGCTGTTCCGGGACGAGCGCAGCCACACCGAGAAGGCCGACGACACCGAGCGCGGCCACGACGAAGAACGTGACCCGCCAGCCGATGACCCATGCCAGCGACCGACCCCGCACCGACCTCCCTTTCCCAGAGCTGGTGTGCTCTCTCCTTGCTCCACGGAAAGATCGAGGCCCGCATCGAACGGGCACTGCAGACCGAACACGGGCTCAGCGTGCGGGAGTACTCCCTGCTCGACATGCTGAGCCGACAGCACGACGGCCCCGGCGGCCATCTCCAGATGAAGCAGGTCGCGGACGCCGTCCTGCTCAGCCAGAGCGCCACCACTCGCCGGGTCACCCGCCTTGAGGACCGCGGACTGCTGACGCGCTATCTCTGCGACACCGACCGGCGCGGCATCTACACCGATGTCACCGAGGCCGGTCTCACCCTGCTGGCCGCGGCCCGGCCGACCAACGACTCCGCACCGCCTTGGACCAGGCCGCGAGGAACCCCGAACTGGCGCCGCTCGTCAACGTGGTCGAGCAGTTGAAGGCTCCGGCGTGGGTCTCCTGACTCACCGCACCGCCCGAGTGGCTCCGCCCGAGCCGGGCGGTGCGGTGTGCGTTCCTGCGGTGCCGTACGCACGTCGGCCAGGCGGATGCACGCACGACGCAGGCGATTTCCGCAGCAGCCAGGTGGTACCTCTCACCGTCCGGGCACGTTCACGCCTCGGCCAAGTGATCTGCGTAGCCTGTCGGTCATGAACGATCTGGACATACGCCCCGCCACCCCTGCCGACCTTCCCGCCGTCGTGGCCATGCTCGCCGACGATTCGCTGGGCGCCCAGCGCGAGTCACCTGACGACCTCGCTCCCTACCACGCCGCGTACCAGCGGTTGGCGGACGACCCGAACCAGCATCTGATGGTCGCCGTTCGCGAGAGCCGCGTCGTCGGGACCCTGCAACTGACGGTGATCCCGGGACTCTCCCGGCGCGGCGCGACCCGCTCGGTCATCGAGGGCGTCCGTGTCCACGCCGACGAACGCGGAAGCGGACTGGGGACTCGGATGATCGAGTGGGCCGTGGACGAATCCAGGCGCCTGGGCTGCCAATTGGTCCAGTTGACGTCCGACGCGTCCCGGACCGACGCCCACCGCTTCTACGAGCGTCTCGGCTTCACCGCCAGCCATGTGGGCTTCAAGCTCGCGCTCTGATCCACGGCCCGGTTCCCGGCCGAGAGCCTCTGCCCGGAACCGGCCCCTGAAGCGTCTGTCAGGAACCGGCCCGGGAACTTCTCTGCACCGCGTCCGTGGCGAACGATGCCGGGTCGGGACGGGCGATCCGCGCATTTCGCCGGGCAGGCAACCCTTGCCCCCTGGGCAGACCCCGATCCGTTTCACGTGAAACATGGTGACCGGGCCGCACAAGTCGCACGACAGTCGCACGAAGCCCGGCGAACGGATCGCTCGAAGCCTTGTTGTCAGGCGTCGAGGCCCCGCCAACCGCTCTCGTCCACGCCGCCGGGAACCGCCGCCCCGGGATCGTACGGCTCCCGTGTGAAGACGAACGAGCCCAGGTCGAGGTGGTTCACGCTGCCGTCGCCGTTCCGGACGACGCGCAGGATCTCTCCCGCGTAGTAGCTGTCGCGACCGATCCAGGTGCCGTCCGGCAGAGCGGTAAACCGAGCCCCGCGGCCGGCGCCTCGCAGCGGCCGGAGGTCCAGCCCGCCGTCCGGCTCCAGGCGCAGGATGTGCGCCCGTACGCCCCAGTACCAGGGACCGGTCAGCGCGAGAAGCTCCGGATCCGCTTCCGGCAGGGGGCGCCAGGGCTCCGGGATACGGGGTTCGGCCTCGGCGACGATCTCGACGAGGTCGGCGGCGATACCGCCGACCACCGGCCCCGTCGTGACGTTGGTCAGCACGACGGCGGCTACGTCGTCGTCCACGCTGAACCACAGGGCGGCAAGGAAGCCCGGCAGCGAGCCCGTGTGCCCGAAAAGCGTACGGCCGTTCCTTCGCTCGATCTGGAGACCCAGGCCGTATACACCGTCCCAGTCGCCGGGCTGGGACGGTGCTGAGGGCTCACGCATCTGCTCCACGGAGGCGGCGCAGAGCACCCGGTCATCACCCTCGGCCAGGAAGGCCGCGAACCGGAGAAGATCCTCGGTCGTGGACCAGAGCTGGCCCGCCGGGGCCATCAGCCCGAGGTCCTCGGCCGGTTCGGGCAGCATGACGTCCGCCCAGGGGTGCACGGCCCATCCACCCGCGTGCGGCGCCCGGGGGTGGGCGCTCGTGCGGTGCATGCCCAGCGGCTCCAGGATCTCGCGCCGGAGCACCTCCTCCCAGCTCGCGCCACGCATCTGCTCGACCAGCGAACCCAGCAGCGTGTAGCCGGGGTTCGAGTAGTGGTAGCGGTGGCCCGGGGGGTGCAGTTCCGTGCGTTCGCCGAGCACGTCGGCCAGTTCGGGACGCAGCGTGCCCGGAGTCCTCTCCCACCACGGCGCGGGCGACTCGGCGCCCAGCCCCGCGCTGTGGCCCAGGAGTTGGTGGATGGTGACCGTGCCGACGCCCGTACCGGGCAGATACTTCTCCAGAGGATCGTCCAGGTCCAGCAGTCCCTCGTCCCGGAGTCGCAGAACCAGTACGGCGGTGAAGGTCTTGGTAATCGAACCGACCCTGAACTGCGTGTCCGCGTCGGGCGCGTGACTGTCGACGCAACTGCGGGATCCATTCCAGACGGTTCGTCCCCGGCGCTGCACCGCGGCCACGAGCGAAGGGGTCCGTCCTTCCGACTGCGCGGTGGCGATGCGGTGCAGCAAAGCGCGCTGCGTACCGGGAAGCAAATGCTCGAGTGAAGAGGTCATGCTCAACAATTACTCGCAGGAGCACAGGACTGGCGAACTCGTTTCGGCGCGACGGGAACTCCACCGCAGCGTCCCCTCCCCCGGCGGCCCGGCCGACGCTTCGACCCGCAGGGCGTCAGCGTTTTCTGCTGCAGGTCCTGACCAGGGCACCGTTGTCGAAGACGCGGACCGAGTCCAAGGCGAACTCAGTGGCCGCGAAGGCCGAACGGAACATCGGCATGCCCGAGCCGTAGACGAGCGGATACGTCTTGATCACCAGCTCGTCGATCTCGTCGATCAGCTCTCCGGCAAGCTGCGAACCGCCGCAGAGCCAGATCCCGAGCCCGCTCTCCTCCGCCTTGAGTTCCCGGACCCTCGCGGCCACGTCGCCGGAGACGATTTCGACGTTCGGGTCCGGGGACCGTTCCAGGGACCGCGAGGCGACGAGTTCGCGCAGATGGGCATAGGGGCTGGTGATGTTGACGTCCAGCGCTATCTGATAGCTGGCCCGCCCCTGAATCACCGTGTCGAACCGCTGGTTCTCGGCGTCGTGGAAGCCGAGCAGCCGACGGCCCTCGGCCGAGACCGTCTCCGGATACCGCGTCTTCAGGAACTCCAGGAACTCCTCGTCCACGAACCGGAGCATGGACGACGCGTCGCCGCTCGGGTCCCCGAGCGGCGACGCTGGAGCAGGCGACGAAGTACGTCAGCTTCCGCACAGGTTCTCCGTTCCGTCGCGGCATCCCGTAGCCGCAACTACTCCGGTTAGAGTGCTTCATGTGTAGTGGTTGCGCAAGCCTTTTCCGTGAAAGGGTCTGAGAGGCAGACAAGGAAGGTGACACACGTGGCGAGGAATCCCACACGCAGAACGGCACTGGTGGACGCGGCCATCGAAGTACTGGCGAGCGAGGGCGCGCGCGGCCTCACGTTCCGCGCCGTCGATGCGCGCGCCGGAGTTCCGGTGGGCACGGCGTCGAACTACTTCACCAACCGTGACGACCTCTTCATGCAGGCGGCGGCCCGCATCACCGTCCGGGTGACACCGGATCCGGCCAGGGTCGAGGAAGCGATGCGCCCGGCACCGTCGCGCGAACTGGTCACCGAGCTGATGCGATGGCTCGTACGACGCATGGAGGACGACCGGACCGGCTACCTTGCCATGCTGGAACTCCGCCTCGAGGCCACCCGCCGCCCGGCGCTCCGTGACCGGCTGACGCGCAGCGTCCGAGCCAACGTCGACGAGAGCGCGCGGTTCCACCAGGAGGCCGGTCTGCCGGGCGGGCCGGACGACTTCCTGGTGCTGCACCTGGCCATGACGGGCCTGTTGCTGGAGTACTTCACGCTGCCCGACCTGCTCGTCGCGCCCGAAGCCGAGGCCGGCCTCGGGGCCGAACCTCGGCCCGGAAACCGGGTCGAGGCCGTGGTGGACCGATTGGTGGAGACGGTCGTCTCACGCGTCATTCCCGAGTCCTGAGGGCTCCCGGACGAATCGGACGAGACACGGGCACGGGACGCCCCCTCGACCAGCGACGGGCCGGGACGGGCCGGACCAGTCGCGTGCGTATCGGGATCCGCGACGGCGGGCATCGGCCACCGAGCGATCCCGAACAAAACCGGCATCGCACGGACTGAGCCATGCCGTCAGGTGCTGGGGCTCGGTCGGCACGGGTTCGAAACTGCCGATGCCCAGGCAGACGACGGACAGGCCGAACTCGTCGACGTACATCCGCCCGAGCGCCTCGACGGTCAGCCGGCCGGCAGCGGCACAGGGGTCGGCGACGCCACCGACGTGCGCAGTCAGCAATTCGGCTGATCAGGTCACCCGTCCAGGAGCCGCCCACCCATTTCGCGGCCCTCGATCAGACCGCCTGGACGAGGGGACGCTCCGGCCGACAAGTCTCGGCCTCCTGCTCGCTCGGCCATCGCTCGGCCGTCGTTCGTGAAGTTCGGGCAGAAATCCGAGAAGCCGCATCCGGACGGATCAGGTCTGAGCCATGTCCACGAACCGCGAGTAATGCCCCTGGAAGGCCACCGTGATCGTCGCCGTGGGCCCGTTGCGGTGCTTGGCCACGATCAGGTCGGCCTCGCCCGCGCGGGGGGACTCCTTCTCGTACGCGTCCTCGCGGTGGAGGAGGATCACCATGTCGGCGTCCTGCTCGATGGATCCCGATTCACGCAGGTCGGACACCATCGGCTTCTTGTCGGTGCGCTGTTCGGGACCTCGGTTGAGCTGCGAGAGCGCGATGACGGGGATCTGCAGCTCCTTCGCCAGAAGCTTGAGGTTACGGGACATGTCCGAGACCTCCTGCTGTCGGCTCTCGGCGCGTTTCGAACCACCGGACTGCATGAGCTGCAGGTAGTCGATGACCACGAGCTTGAGATCGTTGCGCTGCTTCAGACGACGGCACTTCGCGCGGATCTCCATCATCGAGAGGTTCGGGGAGTCGTCGATGTAGAGAGGAGCGGCCGACACGTCCGGCATCCGCCGCGCCAGCCGCGTCCAGTCGTCGTCGGTCATGGTGCCCGAACGCATGTGGTGCAGTGCCACCCTCGCCTCGGCCGAAAGCAGTCGCATCGCGATCTCATTGCGCCCCATTTCGAGCGAGAAGATCACACTGGGCATGTTGCTCTTGATCGAACAGGCCCGCGCGAAGTCCAGGGCCAGGGTCGACTTACCCATCGCGGGACGGGCGGCGATGACGATCATCTGGCCCGGGTGCAGGCCGTTCGTCAGGGAGTCGAGGTCGGTGAAGCCGGTCGGCACGCCGGTCATCTCGCCGCTGCGCGAACCGATAGCCTCGATCTCGTCGAGAGCGCCCTCCATGATGTCGCCGAGCGGCAGGTAGTCCTCGCTGGTGCGCTGCTCCGTGACGGCATAGATCTCGGCCTGGGCCGAGTTCACGATGTCATCGACGTCGCCGTCGGCCGCGTATCCCATCTGCGTGATCTTCGTACCGGCCTCGACGAGCCGCCGCAGGACGGCCCGCTCGTGGACGATCTCCGCGTAGTACGAGGCGTTGGCCGCGGTCGGCACGGACTGGACGAGCGTGTGCAGATACGGCGCTCCGCCCACCTTGGTGATCTCACCGCGCTTGACCAGTTCGGCCGCCACCGTGATCGGGTCGGCCGGCTCGCCCTTGGCGTAGAGGTCCAGGATCGCCTGGTAGACGGTCTCGTGGGCGGGACGGTAGAAGTCGTGCCCCTTGATGATCTCCACGACGTCGGCGATGGCGTCCTTCGACAGCAGCATGCCGCCCAGCACCGACTGCTCGGCGTCGAGGTCCTGGGGCGGCACCCGCTCGAAGCCGGGAGAGCCCCCCTCCCAGCCGTCGCCCATGCCGTCCTCGCGCCGGTCGGCGCGGTCACGGCCCCCGCCGCGGCGCTGGCGGGATACGGGCAGACGGTCACCGGGACCGGTGTCGGCCCAGTCCAAAGGCTCGGGAATGCTCACCGGGCCACCTCCTCCCGTCCGCTCCGCGGACCTCGCCGTGCCACTCTTTCTTACGGCACGGCACCGACAAACAAGAGGCCCGACTCCGGTTCCGGCGCGTCGAGTTCTACAGGGCTTCAGGGCCGGAACAGGGTGCGGGCGCCGGACCACGGTAGGCCGCTCGGCACCGTCAGCCAATCTGGTTATCCACAGGGCATGTGGACGACAGACCAGATGCTGTGGAGAAGTCCGCAGAACCTGTGCACGGAGCAGGGGACAGCACTGTGGACAAATTCATAGCGCCCACCGCATCAGCGCCCTGACCTGGACTTTTTCCATCCACCGGCTGTGGGAGAGAAAAACTTTTCCGCTCCCCGCAAGATCACACCCAACCGCACACGGAAGAACGCCGAACCACAGCAAAGGTAAGGACCCTTTCCCGATTGCATCCATTACCTGTGGAAGATTAGATTGACCCCCATGACCCAGGCCCCGGCACCACCCACGACCAGCCGTCGACGACACGATCGCGAGATCATCTCTCTCGCCGTTCCGGCCTTCGGCGCGCTCGTCGCCGAACCGCTCTTCGTGATGGTCGACAGTGCCATCGTCGGCCATCTCGGCACGGCACAGCTGGCCGGTCTGGCCGTCGCGGCAGCCTTGCTGACCACCGCCGTCAGCATCTTCGTCTTCCTCGCGTACGCCACCACGGCCGCCGTGGCACGGAGGGTCGGAGCGGGCGATCGGGCTTCCGCCATCCGACAGGGCATGGACGGCATCTGGCTGGCCCTCCTGCTCGGCATATGCGTCATCGGCGTCGCACTTCCTGCGGCGCCCTTGATCGTGGACGTCCTCGGAGCCTCCAATACCGCAGCCCCCTACGCCATCACCTATCTGCGGATCTCCAGCCTCGGCATCCCGGCCATGCTCGTGGTGATGGCCGCGACCGGCGTTCTGCGCGGCCTGCAGGACACCCGGACCCCGCTCTACGTCGCCATCGGCGGTTTCACGGCCAACGCGGTCCTCAATGCGGGGCTCGTCTACGGGGCCGAGCTCGGCATCGCCGGGTCGGCCTGGGGAACCGTCATCGCGCAGGTGTCCATGGCCGCCGCCTATCTGGTCGTGGTGGCGCGTGGGGCACGACGGTACGGCGCTTCACTGCGCCCCGACGCTGCGGGAATCAAAGCCAGCGCCCAGGCGGGCGTGCCGCTCCTGGTCCGCACGCTGTCGCTCCGGGCCGTATTGATGATCGCCACGGCCGTCGCCGCACGCCTCGGCGACACCGAGATCGCCGCGCACCAAGTCGTCCTTTCGCTCTGGAGCCTGATGGCTTTCGCGCTCGACGCCATCGCCATAGCGGGGCAGGCCATCATCGGTCGGTACCTGGGAGCCGGTGACTCCGAGGGCGCACGCCAAGCCTGCCGCAGGATGGTCGAGTGGGGCATCGTTTCTGGAATCGTGCTCGGAGTACTGATCGTCCTCGCGCGACCGCTGTTCGTGCCCCTGTTCACCGGCGACCAGGTCGTCCAGGAAACCCTGTTCCCGGCACTGCTGGTGGTGGCTCTGTCCCAGCCGATCGCGGGCGTGGTCTTCGTCCTGGACGGCGTGCTGATGGGGGCCGGGGACGGACCCTATCTCGCCTGGGCCATGATCGTCACGCTGGCCGTCTTCGCTCCGGCGGCCCTGCTGGTACCACCACTCGGTGGTGGGCTGACCGCGCTGTGGTGGGCGATGACGCTGATGATGGCCGTCCGCATGGCAACGCTCTGGCTGCGCACCCGGTCCGGCAAGTGGGTGGTGACGGGTGCCACGCGTTGAGTCGCCATCTGCGCCATGTTTCACGTGAAACGTCGTGTTTCACGTGAAACGGTGCCGCACCGCGCACACCGGGCTTCGCACACCTGCTTCACTCACCGGCTCAGCGCACCATATCCAGACGCGTCATGCGGAACTCGCCACGCATGACGTGCACGCGAGAACAGTGAAGGGCCGTACCCGTGGGGGTACGGCCCTTCACTCTGCCCTGATGAGCGGGGCCCTTAGGCGGCGACAACCTCGATACCGAGCTGCGCAGCAACCTCGGGGTGCAGACGCACGGACACCTGGTGCCCGCCCAGCGTCTTGATCGGCGAACCGAGCTCGACGCGACGCTTGTCGACATCGGGGCCACCGGCAGCCTTGATCGCCGAGGCGATGTCGGCCGGGGTGACGGAGCCGAAGAGGCGGCCGGCGTCGCCGGAGCGAACGGCCAGACGGACCTTCACGGCCTCCAGCTTCGCCTTGACCTCATTGGCCTGCTCGATGGTGGCGATCTCGTGGATCTTGCGGGCGCGGCGGATCTGCGCCACGTCCTTCTCGCCACCCTTGGTCCAGCGGATGGCGAAGCCACGCGGGACCAGGTAGTTGCGGGCGTACCCGTCCTTGACGTCGACGACGTCACCGGCGGCGCCGAGGCCGGAGACCTCGTGGGTCAGGATGATCTTCATGAGTCGGTCACCCTTTCCTTATCGCGCGGTGGACGTGTAGGGCAGCAGCGCCATCTCACGGCTGTTCTTCACGGCCGTGGCGACGTCACGCTGGTGCTGCGTGCAGTTGCCGGTCACGCGGCGGGCACGGATCTTGCCGCGGTCGGAAATGAACTTCCGCAGCATGTTCGTGTCCTTGTAGTCCACGTACTGGGTCTTGTCCTTGCAGAACGCGCAGACCTTCTTCTTAGGCTTGCGCACAGGCGGCTTCGCCATGATGTTTCTCCTGTGTGATCAAGAAGTGGGGGTCGAGCCGCCCTAGAAGGGAGGCTCGTCCGAGTAGCCGCCGCCGGAGCCGCCGGAGCCGCCGGAGCTTCCGCCCCAGCCGCCTCCGCCGCCCTGCTGGCCGCCGGACGGACCGCTCGTGGCCCACGGGTCGTCGGCGGGAGCGCCGCCGCCACCCTGTTGGCCACCACCACTGGGACCGCCGCCCCAGTTGCCGCCGCCCTGCTGGCCACCGCCGTACCCACCCTGGCCACCGCGGCCGGTGGTCTTGGTGACCTTGGCCGTGGCGTTCTTGAGGCTGGGGCCGACTTCCTCGACGTCCAGCTCGTAGACCGTGCGCTTGATGCCCTCGCGGTCCTCGTACGACCGCTGCTTCAGCCGGCCCTGCACGACGACGCGCATGCCTCGCTGGAGCGACTCGGCGACGTTCTCCGCCGCCTGCCGCCAGACCGAGCAGGTGAGGAACAGGCCTTCGCCGTCCTTCCACTCGTTGGTCTGCCGGTCGAAGATGCGGGGAGTGGACGCGACACGGAACTTCGCGACCGCCGCACCGGACGGGGTGAAGCGCAGCTCGGGGTCGTCGACGAGATTGCCGACGACCGTGATGACGGTCTCGCCTGCCATGGGTGAACCTCTCGGCGGGATTGCTTCTGGCTGCTTGCTGCTACTCGAACCCGATGACCGCTGAGCGGAATGCTCAGTGGATCTCGGGACGGAGGACCTTGGTCCGGAGGACCGACTCGTTCAGGTTCATCTGGCGGTCGAGCTCCTTGACGACCGCAGGCTCGGCCTGCAGGTCGATGACCGAGTAGATGCCCTCGGGCTTCTTCTTGATCTCGTAAGCGAGACGACGACGGCCCCAGGTGTCGACCTTCTCGACCTTTCCGTTGCCCTCACGGACGACGGAGAGGAAGTTCTCGATCAGCGGGGAGACAGCGCGCTCCTCGAGATCGGGGTCGAGGATGACCATCACCTCGTAGTGACGCATGTGGAACCCACCTCCTTTGGACTCGGCGGCCACGGTCGTTCCGTGGCAGGAGGGTCGTGATGCGTGGCATCGGCGCCTCCGCGCGGGACGGCCGCCACGTCCTCCGTCGAACGGGGACTGACGTGCCTACCTGGGCAGACACCGGTGCAGACCGTACAGAGTACCCGCACACCGGCTTCCGGTTGAAATCCGTGGCTCAGGAGACGCAATCTGTACACATCGGGTGTGAGCGGTGCCACAATGCACCGCCTCTCGGCCAGGAGGTTCTCCATGGCACAGGCAACACGACCCCGTCCTCCCGTCTCCCTTCTCGCCACGGACGGCAGGCCCCATCCGCTCCAGGAGACCCTGGTGGTGGTGACCCTGGTCCTCGGTGCGCTCGCCTTCGTGACGGCGATGTTCCACAACCTGCATCTCATCAGCTCGTGGGCGGGACTCTTCGGGATCCTCACCGCCGCGTACGGGCAGTACATCTCGGTGACCACACGCGAGAGGTTCCCGCTGATCATCGGCCTGGGCGCATCCGCCATCGGATTCTTCCTGGGCATGGCACACGGTGGCCTCTTCGGCGGCGTGGTGGGCTGACCGCACCGACGGCGCCACGGGACCGCGTCCACGACGGGACAGCACCGGAGCCGTCGTGGACGGCATGACGGAAACACACGCCGGGCGCCCCACAAGTCCGGCACGAAGACACGGAACGCCGTATCAGGACCTGGCCGGTACGTACCGGGTGGGGCTCGGGCGAGCCCCACCCACGGGTACGGACCGGCCAGGTCGCATGCGGCCAAACGGGGCGCTCCCCAGTCGCAGTAGGCTTTCGGCGCGAGAGCCGGAGCCCCTGACCGATGGGGACACACCTGCCGAGGAGCGCCCCGCATGAGCCTGACCCTGAGGACCATCAGCCGAGAGCAGCATCTGGCATACATCCAGAATCTGCCCGCTGCGAGTCACATGCAGGTCCCGGCGTGGGCGGATGTGAAGTCCGAGTGGCGTTCGGAGAGCCTGGGCTGGTTCGACCGGGACGGACAGCTCGTCGGCGTCGGCCTGGTGCTCTACCGTCAGCTCCCCAAGATCAAGCGCTACCTCGCCTACCTGCCCGAGGGCCCGGTCATCAACTGGTACGCCCCAAACCTGGACGACTGGCTCCAGCCGATGCTGACGCACCTCAAGCAACAGGGCGCCTTCTCCGTGAAGATGGGCCCGCCGGTCGTCATCCGCCGCTGGGACGCGGCCGCCATCAAGGCGGGCATCCAGGACCCGGACGTGAAGCGGCTGCGCGACATCGAGGCCACCCACATCGAGCCGCGCGCCTTCGAAGTCGCCGACCGGCTGCGGAAGATGGGCTGGCAGCAGGGCGAGGACGGCGGCGCCGGGTTCGGCGACGTGCAGCCCCGCTATGTCTTCCAGGTGCCCCTGGCGAACCGGTCCCTCGAAGACGTCCACAAGGGCTTCAACCAGCTGTGGCGACGCAACATCAAGAAGGCCGAGAAGGCCGGCGTAGAGGTCGTCCAGGGCGGTTACGCGGAACTCGACGAGTGGCAGCGACTGTACGAGATCACGGCGGAGCGCGACCGTTTCCGTCCTCGTCCACTGAGCTACTTCCAGCGCATGTGGACGGTCCTCAACACCGAGGACCCCAACCGCATGCGGCTCTACTTCGCCCGGCACGAGGGCGAGAACGTCGCCGCCGCGACCATGCTGATCGTCGGCGGGCACGTCTGGTACTCCTACGGCGCGTCCGCCAACCACAAGCGGGAGGTCCGGCCCTCGAACGCGATGCAGTGGCGGATGCTGCGCGACGCGTACGCCATGGGGGCAACGGTCTACGACCTGCGCGGCATCTCCGACTCGCTGGACGAGACCGACCACCTCTTCGGTCTGATCCAGTTCAAGGTGGGCACCGGCGGTCAGGCCGCCGAGTACCTCGGCGAGTGGGACTTCCCGCTGAACAAGCTGCTCCACAAGGCTCTCGACATCTACATGTCGCGCCGCTGATCCGCGTCGTCCCGCTGACGGAACCGGCTTCATTCGTTTCAATGGGGACGTCGCACCGGCACGAACCGCGGCGGCCCCTCCGACGGATCCGGAGAGTTCCGCGGCCGGCACGGCGACAACCCCCGTACACCTCCGACACCCCGCAGCCACCAGAAAGGTTCCGGACCGGCCATGGCGCTCTCCCTGTACGTCGACACCGCGCGCTGGCGGGCGCACCAGAAATCCGTCCTCGACCAGTTCCCCGGCATCGTCCCGGTCTGCAAGGGCAACGGATACGGCTTCGGTCACGAGCGGCTCGCCGAGGAGGCCATCCGCTTCGGCTCCGACATGCTCGCCGTCGGCACCACCTACGAGGCGGCGCGCATCAAGGACTGGTTCAGCGGCGATCTGCTCGTCCTGACCCCGTTCCGCCGTGGCGAGGAGCCGGTGCCGCTGCCCGACCGGGTCGTCCGCTCCGTCTCCTCCGTGGACGGTGTGCACGCCCTGGTGGGCGCGCGGGTGGTCATTGAATGCATGAGCTCGATGAAGCGCCACGGCGTCAAGGAGGAGGAGCTCGGGCATCTGCACGCCGCGATCGAGGACGTACGCCTCGAAGGCTTCGCCCTCCATCTGCCGCTCGACCGCACGGACGGCTCGGACGCGGTCGAGGAGGTCATCGCCTGGATGGACCGGCTGCGCGCGGCGCGGCTGCCGCTGCACACCATGTTCGTCAGTCATCTGCGCGCCGAGGAGCTGGGCCGGCTCCAGCAGCAGTTCCCGCAGACCCGCTTCCGCGCCCGCATCGGTACCCGGCTGTGGCTCGGCGACCACGAGGCGACGCAGTACCGGGGCGCCGTCCTGGACGTCACCCGCGTCGTCAAGGGCGACCGCTTCGGCTACCGCCAGCAGAAGGCCGCGTCGGACGGCTGGCTGGTGGTCGTCGCGGGCGGTACGTCGCACGGCGTGGGCCTGGAGGCCCCGAAGGCCCTGCACGGCGTGATGCCGCGGGCCAAGGGGGTCGCCCGCGCGGGCCTGGCCACGGTCAACCGCAACCTGTCCCCATTCGTCTGGGCGGGCAAGCAGCGCTGGTTCGCCGAACCGCCGCACATGCAGGTGTCGATCCTGTTCGTGCCCGCGGACGCCCAGGAGCCGAAGGTCGGCGACGAGCTGGTGGCCCACCTGCGCCACACGACCACCCAGTTCGACCGGCTCGTCGACCACTGACGTCCGGCCGAGGGCGACCGCCGACGTCCGGCGGGGCCCTGCCCTCCGGCCGGTAGGACATCAGGCGCGAAGGCTACGCGCCCGGGGCGCGGAGAGGGCGGGGAGGACACCGAGGGTCTTCCGGTACGTCGCTGGAAGACCCTCGTCCCGTCTCAGTCCGCGGCCGGTCCGCGCGGAGCGTCCCGCTCGGTCCAGGGCCCCGCGACGGCGGGGACGGCCTGGCGCGGTGGACGCGCGGCACGTCCCAGCACGAAGGCGTCCCCGGCCCCGTCGAGCACCCCGCCGGACGGATCGTCCGATCCGTCGCGCCGTACGACGTCCCGCTCCGGCCTGAGAACGTCCCGTACGACGACGGCGCAGAGGTAGAGCGTGCCCAGCAGGTGCAGGAGGATCGCCAGCTGGTACCCCTCCGTGGGGAGCCCCTGGTGCTTGTCACCGCTGGTCGTGTACGCGAGGTACATCCAGATGCCCAGGAAGTACATGACCTCGCACGCCTGCCAGATGAGGAAGTCGCGCCAGCGGGGCCTGGCCAGGGCGGCCAGCGGGATGAGCCACAGCACGTACTGCGGCGAGTACACCTTGTTGACCAGGATGAAAACGGCGACGACGAGGAAGGCGAGCTGAGCGAAGCGCGGCCTGCGCGCAGCCGTCAAGGTCAGTGCGCCGATCGCCGCGCACAGCACGAGCGTCAACAGGGTCGACACGGTGTTCACGGTCGTGACCTCGATCGGTCTGCCGGTGCGCTGGGTGATGATCAGCCAGAACGAGCCGAAGTCGATGCCCCGCTCCTCGCTGAACACGTAGAACTTCTTCCAGCCCTCGGGAGCGAGGAGCATCACCGGCAGATTGACCACCAGCCAGGAGCACGCCGCCCCGAGCGTCGCCATGGCGAACTCGCGCCACTTGCCCGCCCGCCAGCACAGCACGAAGACCGGCCCCAGCAGCAGCACGGGGTAGAGCTTGGCGGCCGTGGCGAGCCCGATGAGGACCCCGAACGCCAGTGCCCGGCCCCGGGACCACATGAGCATCGCCGCGGCCGTGAGCGCCACGGCCAGCAGGTCCCAGTTGATCGTCGCGGTGAGCGCGAAGGCCGGCGCGAGGGCGACCAGCAGCCCGTCCCAGGGGCGGTGCCGGTGCGTACGGGCCACACAGACGGCGATGATCGCGGCGCAGACCATCAGCATGCCTGCGTTGACCATCCAGTACGCCTGCTCGCGGTACTGGAGGGATCCGCCCGGCGTCAGCCAGGACGCGACCTGCATGAACACGCCCGTCAGTACGGGGTACTCCAGGTACTGCATGTCGCCGGACAGACGGTCGAAGTACGGCACGAGCCCGTCGGAGAAGCCCCGTGCGACGAAGAGATGCGGAATGTCCGAGTAGCAGGCATGCGTGTACTGCGATCCGGTGCCCCTGAACCATGCCCAGTTGTAGCAGGGCAGCTTCTGCACCATGCCCAGCGCGAACATGCCCAGAGCCACCAACGCCACGATGCCCACGGGCGTGGGCGCCGTGCTGCCGAGCCGTGCCCAGCGCCCCGACCGTCCGCCGATCAGCTCGCTGCCTGCCGCCGCGATCTCGTCCTGGTGCGTGGGTCGTACGACGGGCCGTTCCTGGTCCACGCTCGTGTCTTCTGCGCTTGGCATGCCGCACATCCTGCCGTACGGGTGTGTGGAGACGACGAGGGCCGCTCGCACCGCGTGGTGCGAGCGGCCCTCGTGGGACGGTCCGGTGGATCAGGCGGGCGTCATCCGGCCGGACCGCCGAGCCAGCCGCCCGGCCCTCCGTTCCCGTTGCCGTTGCCGTTGCCGTTGCCGCCGTTGTCGCCGCCCGGCGGTTCGGTCATCGGCGGGCTGGTGTGGGGACCGCCGCCGTCTCCTCCGTTCGGGCCACCGTTGTTGGCTCCGCCGTTGTTGTTCTGGCAGTTCCAGTCCCATGCGCTGCAGGTCTCGGTGGGATCGGGCTGCGGCGGGGACGTGGTCGGCGTGGTCTCCTCGGAGGGGTCCTCCTCCCGCGTGGGCGTCGTATCGACCGTGGGCGTCGGGGTCGGGCTCTGCGCACCACCGCCGTAGACCTTCTCACCGATCGGCGTCGGCTCCGGGAAGGACTTGGCAGGCTTGCCGCGCATCGCCTCCGCCATGTAGTCGTGCCAGATCTGGGCCGGGAACGAGGCACCGTGGATCGACTTCTCGCCGCCCGTGCCGTACATCTCCTCGAACTTGCGGTTCTTGTTGTTCTCGTCGTCGTCCAGCCGGTACATGCTGATGGCCGTCGACAGCTGCGGGGTGTAGCCGACGAACCAGGCCGACTTGTTGCCGTCCGTCGTACCCGTCTTGCCCGCCACGTCACGGCCGGGAAGCTTCGCGGGGGTACCGGTCCCGCGCTCGACGACGTTCTTCAGGACGTCGGTGACGTTGTCGGCGATGGCGTTGTCGAAGGCGCGCTTGGGGGCGCCCTCGTGCCGGTAGATGGTCTCGCCCCGGTACTTCACCTCGGTCACGGAGAAGGGCTCGCGCTGCTGGCCGCTGGCCGCGAAGGTCGCGTATGCGCCGGCCATGCGGATCACGCTGGGCGAGGACGTGCCGATGGAGAACGACGGCACGTGCCAGTCGGCCATGTTGTTGTCGTCCTTGAGCCCGGCGGCGATGGCGATGTCCTTCACCTTGTCGGTGCCGACGTCCATGCCGAGCTGCACGTACGGGGAGTTGGCGGACCACTGCATCGCCTCGCGGAGCGTGATGTTGCCCCGCGACTCCTCACCGTCGTTGGCCTGCAGCCACTGCTTCCCGTCCTCGTCGGTCCAGATCTGACCGTCGTACTTCTTGATCTTCAGGTTGTGGTCGGCGTTGTAGATGCTCAGCGGGGAGACCTTCTGGCGCTCCGACGGACCTTGGTCCTCGCCGAGCGAGGGATCGCGCTTGCCGTACTCCATCGCCGCCGCCAGCACGAACGGCTTGAAGGTCGAACCGACCTGCGCACCCGTGGGGTCGGCGTTGTTGGTGAAGTGCTTGGTCGCGTCCTGACCGCCGTAGATCGCCTTGATGGCGCCGGTCCCGGGCTCCACCGACCCGCCGCCGAACTGGACGTGGGTGTCAGTCTTGGGGCGCTGGTCCGGCTTGATCTTGCTGTCGTAGACCTTCTTGACGGCGGCTTCGAGCTGCTCGACCTGCTTCCGGTTGAAGGTGGTGTGGATCTCGTAGCCACCCTGGGCGAGCATCTCCGCCGTGACGCCGTCCTTGTTGTTGTTGAGGAAGTACTTCTTGGCCAGGTCGACCAGGTAACCGACCTGACCGCCCAGCTGCGCGTCCTTCCGCGGCGGCTTGGGATCCGGGAACTTGGTGTACTTGGCGCGTTCCGTCGCCGAGAGGCGCCCGTCCTTCACCTCCTCGTCGAGGATCCACTTCCAGCGCTTCACGGCCCGGTCGGTGTTCGCCTCCTTGGTCGCCTGTTCGTCGATCTCGGGGGCACCGGCCGGGTCGTAGTAGGTCGCGCCCTTGAGCAGCGTGGCGAGGAACGCGCACTCGCTCGCGTTCAGGTCCGTGGCGTCCTTGCCGTAGTACGTACGGGCCGCCGCCTGGATCCCCGACGCGCCGCGACCGTAGTAGGAGACATTGAGGTAGTCGGTGATGATGTCCCTCTTCTTCATCTCCCTGGTGACCTTGAGCGTGATGAGAAGTTCCTCGAACTTCCGGCTCAGGGTCTGCTCCTGGGATAGCCGCGAGTTCTTCACGTACTGCTGCGTGATCGTCGAACCGCCCTGCACCTCACCGCCGGTGGCCATGTTGAACAGGGCACGGCCGATCCCCATGGGGTCGATGCCCCAGTCGGTCTCGAAGGTCTTGTTCTCGGCAGAGATGACCGCGTTCCGCATGGCCTCGGGGATCTGCTCGTAGCTGATCTCCTGACGGTTGACCTCGCCGCCGGTGGCGACCATCTGGGTGCCGTTGTCCCAGAAGTAGACGTTGTTCTGGGCCTTCGCGGCCTTGTTCACCTCGGGCAGGCCGACCATCGCGTAGGCGATGCCGCCGAGCCCCAGCATCAGACCGAAGAAGCCGGCACAGAGGCCAGACGCCAGCTTCCACGACGGCACCCAGCGGCCCACCCCGGACTTCCCGGCGCGCGGGTAGTCGATGAACCGCTTCTTCACCGGACGCTGACCGGCCCGGCCGCGCCCCCGGCCCGGACCCTCGTGCCCGCCGTTCCCGCCGGTCCCGCGACGACGGCCCCCGCCGCCGCCCCCACGGCCTCCGCCGCGCTGGGCGGCTCGTCTGGCCGCGGCACGGCCGCCGTACGGGCTGTCCCCGCCGTGCGCATCGGAAGATGACTCCGATGTCACTCCGCGTGACGGAGCGGCTCGGCGTCCGGAGGACTGCTGGGCGGCTCGTCTGGCCGCTGCACGCCCCCCGCCCTGCGGTTGCGGCGGTTTGCGACGGTGCTCGCTCATGGAACGACTACTCCTCGGGCAGGCGAGAACGCCTGGAAGCGGCAGTTGAGATCCGGTCCCCCGACTTACGGACCAGCCCGGCGACGAGCTCGTCCACCATGCGT
The DNA here is from genome assembly GCF_042892615.1 of Streptomyces sp. NPDC001750. Taxonomy (NCBI): domain Bacteria; kingdom Bacillati; phylum Actinomycetota; class Actinomycetes; order Kitasatosporales; family Streptomycetaceae; genus Streptomyces; species Streptomyces sp. NPDC001750. Next base: position 251,366 of record NZ_JBIAUE010000010.1, read on the forward strand.
CCGGCTGGGCCGTCATGACGGACGCGCGCGGGCGTCTCGCGGTCACCGGTGGTCTGCATGCCGCACAGACTACGCACGGTCAAAACCCTCCTAGGACCGAACTTCACCTCAAACAACGCAAGTCGGTGCCTACGAATTCGCGATGTGACGCCGTTCACCATGCCCACCCTTGTCGCGACGCAAAGGCCGATCTATCGTCGTGATGTATCGAGTCGATACATCAGCTCGGTACATCGACCCGGCACAGGGCTCCGCGGAAGCACCGGGGAAGCAGAAGGAGGCGAAGATGAGCAGGCGCTCAGGCATCCTCGAATTCGCCGTTCTCGGTCTGCTCCGCGAATCCCCCATGCACGGGTACGAGCTGCGCAAACGTCTCAACACTTCGTTGGGGATCTTCCGCGCCTTCAGCTACGGCACGCTCTATCCCTGCCTCAAGACGCTGGTCGCCAACGGCTGGTTGATCGAGGAGCCGGGGGGCGCCCCGGCTGATCTCCCGCCCTCGGTCGGGCGTCCGGTCGCCCCCGCCTCCTCGTTGGCCGGGCGCCGGGCCAAGATCGTCTACCGGCTCACGGCGGAAGGTAAGGAGCACTTCGAGGAACTGCTCTCGCACACCGGCCCCGACTCCTGGGAGGACGAGCACTTCGCAGCCCGCTTCGCCTTCTTCGGGCAGACGGAGCGCGAGGTGCGGATGCGGGTGCTGGAAGGACGGCGCAGCCGACTGGAAGAGCGCCTGGAGAAGATGCGCGCCTCTCTGGCCCGCACGCGCGAGCGCCTCGACGACTACACGCTTGAGCTGCAGCGACACGGCATGGAGTCCGTGGAGCGCGAAGTGCGCTGGCTGAACGAGCTCATCGAGAGCGAGCGGTCGGGACGGGATCAGCGACGATCCTCGCCCGGGGGCGACGCTCAGCAGGACACCGCAGGAGAGCCGGACGGCCTGCCCCGGCACCGGGGTGACACCCGGCCGGATCCGTCCGACGACACCTCACAGTGAGGTCCCCGCAGATCCGCGGGGCCTCATCCGGAACAACCATTACACACAGGGAGCAACCGGAATGGGTTCGGTTCGCGTAGCCATCGTCGGCGTGGGCAACTGCGCCGCCTCGCTGGTCCAGGGCGTCGAGTACTACAAGGACGCCGACCCGGCCGGCAAGGTGCCCGGCCTGATGCACGTCCAGTTCGGCGACTACCACGTGCGGGACGTCGAGTTCGTCGCCGCCTTCGACGTCGACGCGAAGAAGGTCGGGCTCGACCTCGCGGACGCCATCGGTGCCAGCGAGAACAACACCATCAAGCTGTGCGACGTGCCGAGCACCGGTGTCACCGTCCAGCGCGGCCACACCCTCGACGGTCTGGGCAAGTACTACCGCCAGACCATCGAGGAGTCGTCCGAGGAAGCGGTCGACGTGGTCCAGGTCCTCAAGGACCGCGAGGTCGACGTTCTCGTCTGCTACCTCCCGGTCGGCTCCGAGGCCGCGGCGAAGTTCTACGCCCAGTGCGCCATCGACGCCAAGGTCGCGTTCGTCAACGCCCTCCCGGTCTTCATCGCCGGCACCAAGGAGTGGGCGGACAAGTTCACCGAGGCCGGTGTCCCGATCGTCGGCGACGACATCAAGTCCCAGGTCGGCGCCACCATCACGCACCGCGTGATGGCGAAGCTCTTCGAGGACCGGGGCGTCATCCTGGACCGCACGATGCAGCTGAACGTCGGCGGCAACATGGACTTCAAGAACATGCTCGAGCGTGAGCGCCTGGAGTCCAAGAAGATCTCCAAGACGCAGGCGGTCACCTCGCAGATCCGTGACCGCGAGCTGGGCGAGAACAACGTCCACATCGGCCCGTCGGACTACGTGGCCTGGCTGGACGACCGCAAGTGGGCGTACGTACGCCTTGAGGGCCGGGCCTTCGGCGACGTTCCGCTGAACCTCGAGTACAAGCTCGAGGTCTGGGACTCGCCGAACTCCGCGGGTGTCATCATCGACGCGCTCCGCGCCGCGAAGATCGCCAAGGACCGCGGTATCGGCGGCCCGATCCTCTCGGCGTCCTCCTACTTCATGAAGTCCCCGCCGGTCCAGTACTTCGACGACGAGGCCCGCGAGAACGTCGAGAAGTTCATCAGGGGCGAGGTCTCCAACTGACGCGACCGGACACGGCGCGTCAGCGCGGTCTGCTGAGGAGCGGCAACGTGCCTCTCGTTCCGCACCGTTGAGGGTCCCCGGGCATTCCGCCCGGGGACCCTCAACATATGTGACCCTTGATCGCATGCCAGTCGTAGGTGATCTGCGCGTACTCCTGCGCCTTCGGAACTTCCGTCGTCTGCTCGCCGTACGGCTCCTCTCCCAGTCGGCCGACGGCGTCTACCAGGTCGCGCTGGCGTCATACGTCGTCTTCTCCCCCGAGAGCCAGGCATCGGCGACCGCCATCGCCTCCGCGATGGCCGTCCTGCTGCTGCCCTACTCGCTCGTCGGCCCCTTTGCCGGGGTCCTGCTGGACCGCTGGCCGCGCCGCCAGGTCTTTCTGTACGGCAACGTGCTGCGCGCCGCGCTCGCCTGCTGCACCGCGTTCCTGATCCTCGGCTCGGCACCGGATTGGCTCTTCTACACCTCCGCGCTCTGCGTCACCGCGGTCAACCGGTTCGTACTGGCCGGGCTCTCGGCCGCGCTGCCGCGAGTCGTCGACAGCGAGCGGCTGATCCTGGCCAACTCGCTCTCGCCGACCGCGGGCACGCTCGCGGCCACGGCGGGCGGTGGCCTCGCCTTCGCCGTGCGACTGGCACTCGCCGACTCCGACGCGGCGGTGGTACTGCTGGGCGCCGCACTCTATCTCGCCTCGGCCCTGGCGTCTCTGAGTCTGGCCACCCGACTCCTCGGACCGGATCGGGACGAGCACCGGGTCCGACTGCGAACGGCGATGGCCGTCACGACTCGTGGGCTCGTCGAAGGGCTGCGTCATCTGTCGGAGCGGAGGCATGCCGCCCGGGCACTGGCCGCCATGACCGTGATCCGCTTCTGCTACGGCGCGCTGACCGTGATGGTGCTCATGCTGTGCCGGTACGCCTGGTCCAGCAGCGACTCCGAAGGGCTCGCCCTGCTCGGACTGGCGGTGGCCGTGTCGGGCGCGGGGTTCTTCGCCGCGGCGGTGGTGACGCCCTGGGCGGTGGGGCGGCTCGGACGGTTCCGCTGGATGGCGATGTGCGCGGCGGCCGCCGCGGTTCTCGAACCCGCGCTGGGGTTGTGGTTCCTTCCCGTACCGATGCTCGTCGCCGCCTTCGTCCTCGGACTCGTGACCCAGGGAGCGAAGATCGCGACGGACACGGTGGTACAGACCTCGGTGGACGATGCCTTCCGCGGGCGGGTCTTCTCCCTCTATGACGTGCTGTTCAACGTGGCCTTCGTCGGAGCCGCAGCGGTCTCCGCCGCGCTGCTGCCACCCGACGGGCGGTCGACCCCCGTGGTGATCGGAGCGGCTGCACTGTACGCCGTCACCGCCGTACTGCTGTCCCGGTGGAGGCACACCGACAACGCGCTCCGAATCGGCCGGTAGAAGCAAGGGGTGCTGTTTCACGTGAAACAGCACCCCTCTGTCGGGGGGGGGGGGGGTTGTGGGGGGATAAGTAAGAACGCACACCAGAGTAGAGGGCGGGCCGGCCAGACCCCCCCCCGCCGCGCGGCGCGGGCGCTAGCCGCGGGGGGGCGCCCCCCCCC